>CAZIYW010000025.1:44801-47676 GCA_964543525.1 uncultured Fibrobacterota bacterium
TGTACCATTGCGATATATCCAGATAATAACAGGGAAATAGCATGTCGTTTTTTTGGGTAAATGATGAATGCAACGGGTGCCTGGCCTGTGTGCAGAATTGCCCGGCAGGGGCATTACAGTATATTGACGAAGGGGACGAGCGGATCCTGAAGCACAATATCACGCGCTGTGCCAGATGCGCGCACTGCTGGCGAATCTGTCCCAGGAAAGCAATAGAATTTGACCATCTTCTGAAGAGTGGATGGGACGAGGTTATCAGCCTGAAACTGATTCATTGCAAGGTCTGTGGTGAGCCCCTTTATACCGCCCGATTCGGCGAGACACTTGATAAGGATTACGATGATGAGATTGAACAGCTCTGTCCAGATCATCGAAAAGGCACTATCGTCCATTCCTGGAAACATAAAATGAACATTCGAAATAAAGCGGAGGCGGCGGAAGAATGATTGTTGCAGTGCGTAAGCCCATAAAAGAGATAGCCGCTTCAATCGAGGGGTGTAAGAAGGTACTGGTGGTCGGGTGCGACAGTTGTGTGACGGTATGCCTTACGGGCGGTGAAAAGGAGACCAATGCTCTTGCTGCAGAGCTTGCATATATCCGATACTATACAAAGGATCCGCCGGCATTTGAAACCACGACAATTCAGCGGCAATGTGAGATAGACCTCGTGGAGCAGTATCTTAAGATACCGCCTGAAACGGATGTGATACTTTCTCTCGCCTGCGGTGCGGGTGTCCAGACCCTGGCTGCATACTTCTCCAAAATCCCGGTGATTCCCGCGGTGAATACCACATTTCTGGGTGCGCTGGATGAGCCAGGTGTATGGCGCGAAAAGTGCCAGGGATGCGGTGACTGCATGCTTGTCCATACCGGCGGCATCTGTCCGATAACACGATGCGCCAAGAGTCTGTTAAACGGTCCCTGCGGCGGATCGAGCAACGGCAAATGTGAGATCAATCAAGAGATTGACTGCGCCTGGCAGTTGATACTTGATCGTCTGAAAACCCTGGGCCGTCTTGACTGGTACGAAAATATCATGCCTATAAAGGACTGGTCCACCGATAGGGCCGGCGGGTTGCGCAGCCTGAACCGGAATGTTGATTTGGAAGACTAGTATTGCATTTGGTAAATTACATCAGATAAAGTAATTCTCGTCCTCGAAAAATGAAGGAAAAGAAGCCAAGGACGAGGAGAATAGCCAAGAACTCGGAAGAATATTTGTTCCCTTGCAGAGTATACTATTTATCACTTTTATATAAAGCGGTTACCCTTCCTCATATTATGACATATCTTTTCTCCGGAGGTTTAGTGCAGCCATGCTTACCGACAGTGAACGCGACAGATATGCCCGGCAGATACTGATCGATGAGATCGGTGAAGAAAGCCAGGAAAAACTGAAAAGTGCAACGGTCTGTATCGCCGGTGCCGGCGGGCTTGGCTCGGCAATAGCGGTATATCTGACTGCTGCAGGAATCGGCGAGATACGGATTGCTGACCATGATCAGGTTGAGCTGAGTAATCTGAACAGGCAGATTCTGCACTGGAATGACGATATCGGCAGAAACAAGGTCGATTCCGCAGTCGAAAAACTGAAGAAGCTCAATCCGGACATCACCCTGCGCGGAATTGGTGAAACTATCACTGAGCATACCGTGTCCCGGCTTGCCGGCGGCTGTGACTGTATCGTTGACGCCATGGATAATTTCCCCACACGATACATGCTGAATGCATTCGCCGTTAAGAACCGTATTCCCTTTTTCCAAGGTGCGGTCAGTGGTTTTGAAGGACGGGTTATGACGGTGGTTCCGGGGAAAACTCCGTGCCTGGAGTGTATGAATAAAGGGCCGGTACTCCGGGAAAAATTCCCGGTAATCGGTGTTGCTCCCGCAGTGATCGGATCAATTCAGGCCACGGAAGTTATCAAGTATATCACCGGTATCGGTGAGTTGTTGCTCAACAGGCTGCTGGTGTATGACGGATTAAGCATGACATGGAAAGAGTTGAAGATTAACAGAAATCCTTATTGTAAACAGTGCCGCACTGTAACTGCAGAGGAGTAAAAAATGAGCATAACCGTAAATATTCATAAAAGCTGGCGGCAGTATACCGGCGGCAGGGCTGAAGTTGCAGTAACAGGAAAAACAGTCGGCGCCTGCCTTGACGACCTGGTACGACAGTTTCCTGAAATTAAAAAAGAGATATTCGATGAAAAAGGCACTGTCCTGAATGTGGTTGAAATCTATGTCAACGATGAAAGCGCCTGGCCTGATGAGCTGGCTAAAAAGGTCTCGGATGGGGATGAGATTTATATGACGGTAAAGCTTGCGGGAGGGTAGCTTTACAATGTGAGTACTAAAACGACTGTACGTCCTGCAGATTGTTTAACCCTATATAGTCCCACATCAAAAACAACCGGATAGCAAAAGTTGGTTAAAAAGGCTCAACAATTATTCAAGCAGAATGCATTTCTCGGTTACGCTGTTATCAGATGAACTGACCGAAACAACATATATCCCGTTTGCACAGACCTTCTTCTGCTGAAGCGTCAGTGCAACAACCGCTGTCCCTTTCGAAAAGCACTCTGCACGTGACGCAGCCTGTATACGTTGCCCTGCAGTATTATAAAGGTCAACATGCAGGTATTGCCTGCTTTCCAGAAACAGAGAGAGATACAGCCGGTTATTTTTCCGGTGCATAGTTACTATCCGGAAAGGTACACCCTTTTTAAATCCAATATTGTCGAATTCAATAGCAGTTTCCACCAGGGTATACTTAGCGATAAATATGTCGCGTATACCTTCCGCAGTAATCGTTGCATTATTGGTTTCCTTCGTTCGAGCAAAAAGGGCAAAGCGGTTTCCTGCATTATTCGTCA
>CAZIYW010000026.1:0-45228 GCA_964543525.1 uncultured Fibrobacterota bacterium
TTGCGGTACTCCTATTTGTCAAGCCTTTTCTTTCATTAACAGAAACTAATTACGATATTCAGTTTACATATATCTATAAAAGACGAAAGAACTATTATTGAAATCTCCTTTCTGTAAAAAGGTTTTCTCCATAATGGCTGTGTTGCTGATAATATGTGCAACTCTTATGCCAGAAAGAACGGCAAGGTTTCAATACTGGAGAACAGCGTAATGGAATGGGAAAAAAAGAGAGTACTAACGGTATGTGTTCCTTTCAGTATGAAGAGCTTTGATGGTTCTGGGGAGTTTAAATTCCTCTTTTCGTATACCGTGTTTAGTAAGTAGTTTGTGCAGTTGCCGTGTCGTAATACCTGCGGCCTTTGCGGTCAAATCAATCCTGCCTTTGTATTTTGCAAGTTGTTCTTTAAGGTAATTTCTCTCGATTTCCTGGTAACTTTTTTTCCGCAATTCCTTAACGGTGAGCGTCGTGTCCAACGGTATTTCAGTATGTACGTCTGAGTAAGCAAAAATATCTCCGGGGAAACTTTCCGGAGTAAGTAGTGACGATGTTTCAAGGAGGTATGCACGCTCTATCAGATTTTCCAATTCCCTGATATTACCGGGCCAGGGGTAATGAATAAAAGCTTCCAAAGCATCAGGATGAATGTTAGATATGTTTTTTTGAGTGGGTCTTGTTGAGACGGTATAAAAATTCCTTTGCCAGGGAAGGTATATCCTCCCTTCGTTCTCTGAGAGGAGGTAGTTCTATGGGGAATACATTCAGCCGGAAAAACAGATCCTTTCTGAATTCACCCTTGTCACTCATTTGCTTGAGGTTTGTATTTGATGCCGCAATGATACGGGCATCGGTGTATATGTTATCTTCACCGCCGATACGTTGAAAATATTTTTCCTGAAGAACATTGAGCAGTTTTACCTGTGCGGAAAGCGGCATCGTACCTATTTCATCCAGGAACAGGGTGCCGTCCTTGGCTATCTCGAATTTTCCCATTTTCCGCCTGATTGCGCCGGTAAAAGAGCCCTTTTCATGGCCATATAATTCGCTTTCAATGAGATTTTCCGGAATAGCGCCGCAGTGGAAACTGATAAATTGCCTGTTTCTTCTGGGGCCGTGCGCGTGAATCAATTTTGCGACAACGCCTTTGCCGGTACCGGTCTCACCGATTATAAGCACCGTGGCGTTTGTGGGAGCCACATGCTTTATTTTTTCAAAAATATCCTTCATAACCTGATTTTTTGTGCCGATTATCCTTAGTGAGTCAGTATCCCGGAATTGTTCACGGAAATAGTCCAGCTCAAATTGGGCCCGTGTTGTTTCTATAGTTGAATCGACAATGTACCGGGTCTCCTTTTTATCTATGGGATAAGTCAGATAATTGCTCGCGCCGGCCTTTACCGCCTCAACCGCTTTACGAATAGATATCTGCTCGCAGAGAATAACAATCTCTACAGAGGGAAAAATTTTCCAGAAATGCTGAAGCAGCGAGCGGTAGTTACTTTCAGGCCCTTTTGTCTCATCCAGTGACAGGAGATGAGCAATATCGATAAACAGGGATTCATATCGCCGTTCCTTGAATTTTTCCAGACAATGTTTCGGAGAGCTGACTATATCGGAGGAATATTCGTCTCTGAGACAGTCTTTGATTATTTTACCGGCTTCAGTATTATTCGAGCTTACCAGACAGAATTTCATTTGAGAACTATGCCTTCGAGAGTGAGTCAGGATAAAAGTACCGCTTTTTTGAATGTAAATACGACATTATTTTGGTAAAATAAAAACAGGAAATTTTAGTTCCTGTTTAAACATTTTCAGAACTTTAGGTTCTCTTATTAGCGGTAAAAAATTGAGTATATTATTATGCAGGGTAAAATTTATTCGGTGTTCTCGTAATATTTATTATCTTTGATACGTTATAATTATGATATTCGGACTGAAAGTGATAAAAAATATACCGTGTATCGTAAATAATAACTCACAAACCATTAAATAGTTGCTTCCATAGGTGTATAAATATGACAGATTGGTTAAAAAAAATCCTGCTGCATTTTTTCATTCCCGTAATAATACCTTTCTCACTTTCAGCCTATGAATTCGACATGGTATTCGGAGTTAATGAGAGCGGTGATGTCCTTCCGGCTGCATTATTAAAGGTTGCTGAGGAAGCATACGGTCTGAATATGAAGGGGCTTGATGCTCTGGAAGGTGATAAATCTGATGAGGCGCTTTCCTATTTTAAGCGGGCTTCATCATTGCTGCCCAATTACAGTGATGCTTTAAATAACAGCGGTGTTGTCTATTTCCGGCGTGGTAATATTCCTATTGCGCGTGAGATATGGCACAAGGTACAGAAAATTGATCCTGATTATGCCACCACGTATTATAATCTCGGTATCATTGCCTACAGCGAGAAAAAGTATAGTGATGCAAAGAGCCTTTTTAAAAGGGCGCTTGATAAAAATAAACGCTTTATTAATGCATTGATAATGCTTGGCAAGATTGAACTGAATAGCGGGAATAGAAAAGCAGCACTGGCCTATCTGGAAAAAGCATACGGTATAAATAAAAAGCATCAGGATGCATGGAGTACACTGGCGTATGCTTATATTCAGAACGGCGATACCAGTAACGCAGAGCTCATTCTGAAGCAGAATCTTAAAAGTCCGCAGGCATTGAAAATGCTCGGTCAGATAGAAGCAGGCAGAGGACATACTGGCGCTGCTATTCAGTATTTGACGGATGCACTGGCACAGGGAGGGGATAAAAGTATCTATTTGGATATTGCACAACTCCATCTTGATAGTAAGGAATGTGCTGCTGCAGTGAAAACTATGGAGTCATATCTGAATCGGGTGTCGTATCCTCCTGCGGACGGCTGGCTGCTTGCCGGTATTGCTGCAAAAGAGTGTGGTAAGCTTGCAGATACAAAGAGATACTTTGAGCAGGGGGTGAAATATTATCCCCGCGATCCGCTCCTCCGCTTTAATCTGGGACAGGTCTATTTTTATGAAAAGGATTATGCAGGTGCCGATAGAGTATGGTCGGCTCTGGCAGATACGGTTCATGATCCCTCACTATATTATCTGCGTGCTGTTGCCGCGAGGAAGCAGAATGATCTTGAAGCTGCTGAGAAATATATACACAGCGCGCTCATGCTGGATACCAAGGCAGAGTATCTGGATTTTCTCGGTGTGGTGCTTTATGAGAAGGGTGATAAGGAAGACGCGGTGATTCAATTCAAAAAAGCGCTGGCCCTTAATCCTTCATTAAAAAGTGCCCAGCTTAACCTGGCAATCTCCGGGAAATCCAAAAAGGATATCACCACAGCTATTGCGGATATACAAAAGCAAATAGCTTCCTGCCGGGAGCAATGTGCAGAATTTACACTGCAGTTATCCATACTTTATTACCATGATCGAAACTATGAAAAAGCAATAGGCACACTGACAGGAATACCTGATAAGGAAAAAAATATTCGTATGTTTCGCCATCTTGCCGTGTACTATAAAGCGCAGGCAGAATGGGGCAAGGCGATTGAAGTGCTGGAGCAGGCTGCACGAAAGTTTAACCTCGATGAGCAGACCGAACATTCACTTGCCGAGGCCTATTGTGAAGCCGGCCTTTATACGAAAGCAATACTTCTCCTGCAGGCTCTCGTTAAAAAATGGAAGGGTGATCCCTGGCGTCTGTGGTATCAGCTGGGATATGCTTCGGTAAAGCAGCGTGACTACAGCAAAGCGGAATACTATCTGCGAAAGAGCTTAAAGGAAAAGAAAGAGAATGTTGCAGCACGGAGTCTTCTTGCCTTTGTGCACAATGAACGGGGAGAAACCAAAAAGGCACGACAGTTGTGGGAAAAGACACTCAAGGACGATCCATCTAATCCATCAATCTGGATTAATATGGGCCTGCTTCTTGAAAAGGAGGGAAAGTATAACCAGGCAATAGAGAAGTATGAGAAAGCGTCGTTATTGTCAAAGGGAAATACTGCCGTCTATATAAACATCGGTAATGTTTATGAACAGATGAAAAAACCGAAGAAAGCCATAGAGGCATACGAGAGAGCGCTCTCTTCGGATAAACGTCAGGCCGCTGCCTACAATTTGTTTGCCGTGGCGAAAAAGGAAGGTGATAAGCGCAAGGCAGGGAAGATGCACAATCTGTTAAAAAAAGAATTTCCTTCGTCGGTCTATACAAAACGGGTGTCAGGTGAGATGCTTCTCTGGCAGGGGGATACAACCGCTGCCTTGTCGGTATTTGAATCGATATCAGAGAAAAACAGTGAGGACTGGTATGCGCTGGCATCAATTTATACCGGTCTGGGGAGCAGTAACAGGGCACAGGCTGCACTGGAAAAGATACCGGATGATCAACACTGGCGCAAACCGAAGAGGATTCTCCAGGCGCGAATTTCTTTTAAAAATGGAGACTATCAGCAGGCACTCACTTTATGGAAAGAGCAGAACGATACCAGCTTTGAGGGACAGTACAATATGGCGTTAACCGCCTTTAATGCCCGGCAGTATGAAACAGCGATTCAAATCAGCAGGGAATTATTACATCGAGCCACTGGTGACGACAAAACAACTGTGCTGCGTCTCCTGGGGAATGCCTCATTTAAAATTAAGGACTGGAAAGCGGCCCGGTCATGGTTCAACCAGCTCTCCGGGATAAAACCGGATGATGCAATTTCCTGGTACAATCAGGCAGTCGCAGCATATAATATTGACGACATGGAAAAAGCCTGGCAATGGTATGAAAAGGCACGCTCCCTGGATTCTTCTCTTGTCAACGAAAACATTGAGAATAAGCACCGGATGCTTACCGCAGAACCGGTTGAGAAGATTGTCTTTGAGGATTCTCTTGATGAGGTCTATAATCTCGCCGTTGAAATGCAGCAGCAGGGCAGGGAAGCTGAGGCTGAAGTGCTGTATAAGAAGATTGTTGACAAAGATGGACGATACTACCGTGCCTGGAACAACCTCGGTGCCATTTATGGTGCACGGGGTGATTTGGAAAAGGCCATTGACTGCTATAAAAACGCGGTTTCCCGCAGAGCTGATATTGCCGACGGGTATGCCAACCTGGTGAATATTTATATTGCTCTGGAAGATCTGAAAAATGCCGGGAAGTGGCTCGCACGAGGTAAACGGCATAATCCGGACAGTGATGTGTTACTGCAGATGGAGCAGATGCTCGGTAAAGCGAAGGAGAATAATACTGAATAATGTTTATATATTCGATCGTCATTTCGGCTTGTCCGGAATCCTTCTGTCGAAAATGACATACAAACAGCTGTTTTACTAATTAATTCAATAAAATAAATTCCCTCACAGCCACCTGATTATTAAAAGATAATTTACAGATATAAATACCAGCCGCAATGTTACTGTTATTCCACTGAATGGTATAATCCCCAGATTTATTGCAGGTGTTTCTGAACCTTTTTACCTCCTGCCCCGCAAGATTGAGAATTTTCAGATTTACCAGACCTGCTTTCGGGATTTGAAATGAAAAAGCAATACTGCTGCCGGTTTGTCGAGGTGAATGAAATTTAAATGATATGAAATACCCGCAGCCTGTGAGCAGCATGCACCTGACTGGTTAAAAATCGTACGGAAATATTTCTGTTCCGCATTGTTCAGTTTGTAGGGGAGTTGTACCGGTCTATCGGATAAATCCAGTTCGGGGATTTCCCGTAATTCCGCAAGTAATTTTGGCGTTATTGAAGGAAGCCCTCCCACGATCCATGGTTCGCCATTCGGATCAGGATTTGCATTGAATGGTTTTTCTCTGAATGTATTGGTCTGATGAGCGTTTACATTTACTGTAATTAACGAAAGGATTGATACGAGAACTGCGCATGAGAAGATTTTCTTAGACATACTATCACCTCACTGCTATTAAAGAGTTTATATAAAGACTAAAGACAAAAAAACTAAGGAGTGTCTGTACTGAAAAGTACGAATTGATGTTAGCCCCCCCATTTAAGCTGATTTTTATTACGTAGTACTTAAAACGATGTCTGTAAATATTCTCTATAGTAGAAATATACTTTTAGAAAAATGGTAGTGCATATGTAAAATAAAAAATGTGTTTTAGCTATGGATTTGCAGGTAACAGAACGGTTACAGTCAGGATTTTAGTATATTGAGTATTTCAGGGATTAAAGCGTTTCTGCAGGTATGGCGTTGTTACATCAGTTGCCCGTCCTATAGTGGACCATTATAGGGAGAATTGTGCATGTGTAAAATATTGATTATATACCACTCACAGACCGGTAATACAAAAGAAATGGCGGAGCATGTTGTAAAGGGTGCACATACGATTGAGAAGGTAGAGGTCATATTGAAGAGAGCGGCGGATGCCTCGCCCCGGGATCTTCTTGAGTGTGACGGTCTCATCATCGGCTCTCCCGAATATTTCGGCTATATGGCCGGTATGATAAAAGATTTCTTCGATAGAACATACTATGCGGTCCGGGAAAAGAAAGAAGTTTTTAAGAAACCCTATGCTGTTTTTATCAGTGCGGGAAATGACGGTACCGGTGCATTGAACAATATCAAGCGCCTGTGCACCGGCTATCAATTCAAAGAGGTATTTCACCCTGTTTTGGCGAAGGGTAAGATTGACTTGGAGATTCTTGGCACATGTGAAGAAATGGGAGCAACTCTCGCTGCGGGGTGTAAAGAAAAAATATATTGATACAATCCACACTGTATCTTGGGGCACATCACTTTATAACAATACCCTTTTGGTTAACCGTACCGCTGCAAGTGGAGAGCCTGATAACATAGATACCTGATCGGTATCGCTGCGGGGTGAATCTGAGTATGTGCTCCCCGCCGGATTTATACGAATCAACAAGCGTAGATAGTAACTGACCGTTCATATCGTACACCTTCAGCGTGATATGACCTTCATGCGGCAAAGAGAAGAACAGAAACGATTTCTGCAGTGTTATACAGGGTTTTAGAGGAGGAGCAGATATTGTTTTTGCCGTTACGGTAGTGACATTCTGTGTTTCTCTCCAGTCAGGATCATAGATATCCGCCCATGCGATGACGGCGTCTGAAAGGTTATTTGTATCCAGTTTATTGTAAGCGAGATCGCAATAGTTCAGGTTAAGATTTACAATGGAATTCGGCAGGTGGGTAAGGAGATTTTTCCTTATACTGAAAAGAGTTAAATTTGACAAATTACCGATTTCAGAGGGAACTGTTGTGAGATTGTTTTCATTAAGGTACAGGTCGTGTAATGATTTCAGATTACCGATTTCGGGAGGAAGATCGGTCAGAGCATTCCCTGTAAGTCTGAGGTCTTCCAGACGGGGAAGATTCCCTGTTTCAGGAGGAATATTTTTTATATTATTGTTGTGAAGATATAATTGTTTTAAACCGGATAAATCACCGATTTCCGGTGGGAGAGTTGTCAGATTATTTCCTCGGGCTTCCAGTATATAGACATTCTTTAAATTGCCTATTTCAGAAGGAAGGCTGGTCAGGTTATTCCCATCCAGTCTGATTTGTTGTAAATTAGTTAAGTTTCCGATTTCAGGTGGTAAACTCGTTAAATTGTTTGCAAAAAGATCAAGAGAAAATAAAAACGAAAGATTCCCAATCTCGGCAGGAAGAGTTGTTATCTGGTTATAATGCAGTACTAAACCACCCAGGTTAGTTAATTCTCCTATTTCCGGAGGAAGGGTTTTCAGATTGTTTCCATACAGGTATAAACATTTCAGATTATTTAACATACCAATTTCCGCAGGAAGACTTGTTATTTCATTGTCTTTAACATCGAGTTCCTCCAACGAAGTTAATTCACCTATCTCAGGTGGAAGGGTCGTCAGTTTATTAGCTGAGAAGTTTAAAAAATTGACATTTTTTAAATTGCCAATCTCAGAGGGAAGTTTCAAAATATTATTATGTGCGATGATAACTTTGGTTATTTGAGTTAAATTACCTATTTCCGGAGGAAGTGAGGTAAGATTATTTCCTGAGATATGTACAGCAGTCAAAGCGGTTAACTTGCCTATTTCCGGGGGAAGTGTATGCAGTTTCCTTCCGTCAAATCTAATATCGACCACTCTGCCGCCGCTGGTGTCGATTACCCTTTCGTCAACAGGTATTGTGTCGAGTCCATTGGAATCGAGTATCGCCCGTACTGCGAGAGAATCGTCTTTAAATGTTTGAGAGAGAACAGGTCGGGTAAAGATAAGTAAGAAAAAAACAAATAATAAAGAAAGAGTGTTTTTTTTATAGTGCATGATTGTATTATCCTTTATTCCTTATATGATAAATATAACACAAATCTATTAAATCTGTGGCACCTGTATTGAATAATATTTTAAAAAAGAAGCACTCTCATTTTTTATCAATAAGAAGTGCTTCTTGTACCGTTTATTCTTAATAAAGCCTCTTACTTTTTTTCCCAGAAAGTAATCCCCGGTGCACCGGGATACCAGTCTACCTGTGAGGTATGGGCAAACTTGCATTTCCATATTTTTCCGTTGTACGACACCTTGTCTCCTACGATATACTCAACACCAATTTTCCAGTCAGTTATTTCCAAATGCAGAATAAAACAACCCTTATTATCTTCTCTGTTCACCCCTGCAACAACACAATTTCCACTACCTGTGGATGAAAAAGCACACTTTCAATAATGTGCGTCACATCCGTAATTTTCCCATATGTAACTGTATACGACGCTATACTTGTTGGCATTGAACGGGTCTACTTTACAAACAACAAGATCGAGATGATCCACATCGGGATTATTCATGTGTCCGCCAAGCATAAATGTGCCGTCAGGCAATCGCTGTGTGCCGAATTTAATTCCACCGGGGAAATTGGGGTTTGGAGAGTTGGACATGATAGCCATTGATGAGCTGATATCTTGTCCATCAATAGAAACATAATAATAGTTCTCAAATCCACCTTTCGAATCTAATTCTATGAGCACTATTTTATCACTCCCATCATTTTTAAGAGCGGTTACTAAATACCCGCCATCCTGCCTTTCTTCAACATTAAAGGCCATACTGAAACCATGTATCGATAGATCCACTGTGCCGTTATTACCGAAGGTGTTATCGGGATAGCTGTCATACCGTACCTTGGTTATAACACCACCACTGCCGATAAAATCCTGCCAGTAATCACCGTCAAGAATTGTACCGGCACAGATAAAACCGCCGTCAGAGGTCTGTTTTACGGAAAAATATCTGTTTTCTTCAGGAAGGAAATTAAACCATACATCAAGCCAGATACCATCAGCATCTGTTCTATGAAGATGAGAATCCCCAAAATGATCGGATAAAATCACAAATCCTTCCGGCCATATTCCTGTCGCAGTACATTTTGTAATGTACCAACCTGTCATATCATCAAATGGCTCTCCATCTAAAAAGTTACCGTCTTTATCAATTCTGATATATTCGATATGATTTCCTACTAATATAAATCCGCCATCGTCAGTCCAATTAGCTCCCTTAAAGGCACCCGATCCCGTAAGATTCGGACCGGTATTATGCCACAATTCATTACCCTCTTCATCAATGCGAACAAAAAGAAGCTCATGGCCCTCCTCCGGATTGGGAGGCAATGGAAGATGGTCTTTAAATCCCACCAAAAGAACTCCTCCGTGCGGATCGTCAGGATGGGCCGGTGAAGAAGCACAAAAGGTATGCCGGTACTCTGATGATTCCTGATACGTACCGGTAATATCTTTTGCTGCATAAAGTTCAATTTGAAATAGAAAAATCATTATTACACCAATACTCGTTATAAATACTGTTACTCGTTTTTTCATAAAACCTTCTCCCTAAAGTCTGAGTTTATCAATTCAGGAATACGTGTTGTTTACTTATGTATAATTAGTTCTTGTTAGAGCTTGACAGAAGAACCTCCTCATCCTCAATCCCCTGGAGGGGACTTAGGGGACGCAAATGTTAATCGTTAACAGGAACCAATTAGCAAACATTTCATTTGAAAATATTTAAACTTGGTACCGTAATAACTCCCCGGTGTTATTTTCAGAAAGCCAAACCTGAAATTATACACACTGTTAAGAGAGTATGCTATAAGAAGTAGCGGAAACAGTGTGTAGCGTACAATAAATCAATGTACCGATTCAGATTTCCGTGTTGCATACCAAAAATCATACTATCATAGGCACCTCCTTTCTTAACTCAACAGTCAAAAGTTCTCGTTAAGAAAATGTTACATCTTACTGTTTGATTTTTTTGTCGCTTCTAATGATTTCCATATTTAGAATAGTCATTTCCTCCACAATTTGTAGAAGTCTCTTATAATTTTCTGAATATTCTTTAGCCACACCAACCTTGTTTTCTCCCAGATAAATTAGCTTCGTTTTTTTATCCTTGTTAAGAGAAAAGTAATATTGTTTTTTTTTCGTTCCGATTTTGACAACACTGCCGCGCATAACCGGCCCAAGCTTAGTCAGTTCACGCTGTAATTTTTCAACATTTTTTTTCATACGTGCAGCAGATAATGTAGCCACAAGCCACCTCCTTTTTATATATTATCTATGCTATATAGCATAGATAATGCGCAGTAAAAAGTCAAGAAAAAAAATGGGGGTGTTTTATGATCAATTATCTTGAAGATTTATTCTCCGCCATGCGTCCAGCATTCTCTCGTCAAGCAACCTTTGCATGGTTCGTTATTACCTGCGTAGGGTTTATTATGCGATATGATAATTATGGCGTCAGTTCAATCATCAGGGCACTGTATCTCTTGCCAATCTACTACCCCTGCCTGCTGCATTTTTTCCATTCATCCGCATGGAGTACAGAGGCATTGCGTACCCTGTGGTGGCAATGGTTGATAGAGCAACGTAGAGAGTTCTGTATAAATGGCATGATCGTTCTTACCGGTGATCACACAAAAAATGTTAAAGATGGTCGCAAAATACCTCTGGTAGAAACACTGCATCAGGACTCTGAGACATCAAGCAAGCCTTCCTTTTTTCGTGGACACCTCTGGGGATGTGTCGGTTTACTCGTTCAAGCAGGAAAGAAAATCCGAAGCGCACCGATGTGGGCGGAAATACATCATGATAATTTGCCGGATAAACGCTCCACACGAATCGTTTTTATGGCATTGTCAATCATTCGTTCTTTGAACAAAAAAGGGTATCTGATTCTTGACGCATTCTTCGCTGTCGAACCGGTTTTATTACTTGCGCTAAATTGCGATAACAATGCCATCCACATTATTACACGGGCTAAGAAAAATGTTACGGCCTACAAGAAAGCTCCACAAAGGAAGAAGAAAAAACGAGGACGGCGACGAATATATGGTAAAAAACTTAAATTGATGAAGCTTTTTGACTCAAAACGAGTATCGTTTAAATCAATACAGGCTGATATATATGGCACAAATGAAGCTGTCAAATATTGCACATTAGATTTGTTGTGGAAACCGGTAAAAGGCATTTTGCGGTTTATTCTTGTTGAATCCTCACATGGTAGAATTATTCTTATGACAACAGACACATCCCTGAGTGCTCAAACAGCCATTTCTCTCTATTGCAAGCGTACATCCATAGAAACTCTATTTAACACTATGAAAAATACACTTGGAGCATTTGGCTATCACTTCTGGTCAAAGTATCTTAAACCGGTTTCCAGAAGTCCAAAGAAAAAGAATGGAGCAAAGCGGAGGTCAACGAATCCTGAAAAAACAAAGAAAACCTTTGAGGCGATTGAAAAATTTGTAACAGTACAACTCGTTGTCCTGGGAGCATTACAACTTGTCGCTATTAAATTTAATCAGAAAGTTTTTGGGGAGGCAAAGTGTTGGCTAAGAACAAAACCAGACGGAACACCCTCTGAATTTATTACTAAGATCGCTTTGACAAATGTCATTAACCATAATTTAACACGTTTCGCTAAAAACACAATAACGCAATTAATTCTAAAAAAGAGAAATAAAACTATAAATCAAAAGTATTTTAATGAAGCTGCGTGATTAAACTTGTGACTGTTGAGTTCTTAAAAACATGTTACTGTTTTTGCGTTAGCATAGAATGTATACGGCACATTTCGGGAACCGAATCAGTAATATCGCACGGCAGGTACATTCCCCGTTTGTTGATTCCTGACCGCCGATGCACCGGCATTTTCACAAACCGTCAGTGACAAAATCACCCGTTTCATCATAAGTAAAATTATGCTCCCTGTTTAAAAGACATACGATAATGGCCATCCTTCACCAGTATAGCAGCGTCATTTCCGGCGACGGAAAAAACGAGAATAGTAAAGAAAAGGATAGATATCTTATTGTCGGCTACACAATTTAAAAAAAGTTGCCGACCGTGTCGGGGTATTATGCATTTGCAATTAAGAGAATATTACGCAATGCTGTATACATCACAGCCTATTTTACAATAACTACGGCGCCGGAGTGAAGCGAGATAGCTCAATTGATGGCTCGAAGCTTCGCATTGCAGGAAAAAGTGAGAAATTCCGGCGGATAGCCGGTAATATCTATTCTCTGTCGTAAATAGATATATCTATCCTGGTAACAGGTAATGGTACCGGTATTTACTTCCAGGTCCGGGTCGGTAGTGTCAATGTTGCCGGAATAAGGTTTAAAATTGTATTCCCACTCATTACCGACAGGCTGTTCAAAATCGCCGTTAATAAACCAGCTCTGTTGAAAACACAATCGCAGGAACGGTTAAAAGTATAAAAAGGATTCCCCCTGGCATATACTTTCTCCTGTGTGATGATTATAAGCCATATACCCTTCCCTGATTAAATATACTCCAAAAAAGTTTTCCTGGTTTATATAAATGATTTTTTTCCGGCCATTATCATATTTTTCACATTCGATATAACGGCTATAAAAATGCATAATTTCATTGTTTTGCGGCATTAATTAATTTTTTTGCACTACTTTGTACCAAGTAAAAAATATGAAAAAAGGGTGCGCGGGAACATGGCAGCCTGGTGTCAGCCGTCGGAACATTAAAATTCTCATATAGTGGAGGAAGAAATCAAAACACGATTTATGATTAAAACAAAAAATCTGCTGTTTCTCTGTTTTTGTCTTCTGTATATTTCAAATTCTGCAGCCCAGAACAGCAGCAGGATAATCGGCAACTGGCTGACACAGGAAAAGCGGGCCATATTTCATATCTATGAAAAGGACGGCAAGTTTTTCGGAAAACTCGTCTGGTCTGAATCACCTGAGGGAACAGACGGGAACAATCCGGATGAAAGTTTGCGTAATAGAAAAACTTTGGGACTGGATCTACTGACCGATCTTGTATACAATCCAAAGCGTGATCGCTGGGAAAAGGGCAACATTTATAATCCTGAGGATGGCCACACCTACTCCAGCCAATGCACTCTTTCGGATGATGGGACGAAACTGTATTTCAGAGGTTTTCTGGGAATAAGCCTTCTCGGTAGAACACAAACCTGGACCCGGGTAAAAGATTTACCTGCAATTGATACCACACGGTATAATACAAATAAATAAAAATCATCGTTTGGTATATACATTTTGCGCTAATAAGCATTTGTTTTTGATTTTTACCCACCTCGTTTCTTCCCCTTTTCCACGCTCCCACACCTCCTTTCTTGATTCTTTTAACCGTATCCCGTAATCCGATATTATATTTTTTATTATTAACCATATAGAGTACGGAATATTACCTGTCTATGGGAGCATCATTGAGGAGGGAAATGTGGATTTCATGGATTCAGTATTGATTGTAGGCGGCGGCGGTCGCGAACATGCACTGTTGAAGGCGCTGCTGCGATCCGACCGACCGTTATGTACCTTTGCCTATCCCGGTAATGCGGGTATGGAGCATGATGGATGCATGATTGTCGAGCGGCCGATAGAATCATGGGAGGATCTTGCTGACTGGGCGGTAGAGAATGAAATCGATTTAACGGTTGTGGGTCCTGAAATACCGCTGGTGGAGGGAATTGTAGAAACCTTTCAAAAATTAGGGCTTTCCGTTTTCGGCCCCACTAAAGCTGCTGCGCAGATTGAAGGAAGCAAGCATTTTTCCAAAAGCCTTATGAAAAAGTATGGAATACCTACTGCGGACTTTGAATCATTTACCGATAAAAAGAGCGCGTTGCATTACCTCAAAGAGAAGGGCGTGCCTATTGTGGTGAAGGTAAGCGGTCTTGCTGCGGGTAAAGGTGCGATAGTGTGTGACACCATGGAAGAAGCGGAAAACGCCTTAACACGTATATTTGATGAAAAAGCTTTTGGTGATGCTGGCTCGACGGTGGTGCTTGAAGAGAAAATGGTTGGGGAGGAGGCCTCTGTTTTTGCGTTAACTGATGGAAAAGACTATAAAGTCCTGCCGGTCGCGCAGGATCATAAACCGATTTATGACGGCGATAAAGGGCCCAATACCGGCGGTATGGGAGCTTATAGTCCGGCACCACTGGTAGATGATGTGTTACTCGCGCAGATAGAAAATGAAATCATTCAGCCGACGCTCAATGCCATGGCAGCGGAAGGTGCGCCATATCAGGGATTGCTGTATGCCGGATTAATGATAACTGAAGACGGACCGAAAGTTATCGAGTATAACTGCCGGTTCGGTGATCCTGAGACTGAGGCGGTACTACCGCTTGTCGAATGTGACTGGTTTGAGACGCTTGCCGCATGTACAAACGGATCGCTTGCATCGGTACATTGGCACATACGCCCCGGCTCATGCGTTACTGTCGTATGTGCATCAGAGGGATATCCGGGAAAGTATGAAAAAGGCAAAGTGATCCGAGGCATCGAAGAGGCAGAGCGAAATAAGAGTAATGTTGATATCTATCATGCCGGTACCAAACGCAACGTTGAAGGTGAATTGGTTACCAACGGCGGCAGGGTGTTGACCGTTACCGCCTGGGCAGATACGCTTGAGGATGCCATTGCCACGGCCTATGAAAATGTTGCGCACATTGATTTCGACGGAAAATATTTCAGACGGGATATCGGTGTAAAGGGTCTGGCACGAATTGCAAAATAGTGTTGTATTATCGGTTTTTTGCATCTATTTTGGAATTCAGAGGAATAGCGGATAAAAGGGTTATAAAGTATGCCTCTTTATCGAGAATAGAGCGGTCGATTTCAGGGCCGGAGATTGTATACGGTTTCAGAAATCACCCTTTCGGGAAGATACAAGAAAAGGTGAATTGTTTATTTTGTCACGAAGGAGGCATGCTTTGAGTGGGAAAGTTGCTGTTGTAATGGGTTCGAAATCCGATACCGCTGTTGCTGAAAAAGCAGAGAAAATTCTTGAAGAGTTTGGTGTCATTTTTGAAACATTCGTCATTTCAGCTCATCGTAATCCAAATAAGATAAAAAAGTTTGCACATAATGCTGAAAAAAACGGGTTCTCCGTAATAATTGCCATTGCCGGTCTTGCAGCCCATCTTCCAGGAGTGCTGGCCAGTTTAACGGTTTTGCCGGTTATTGGTGTGCCTGTTGAATCGGGACCGCTACGCGGTCAGGATGCATTATACGCCATTGTCCAGATGCCTTCCGGTATCCCGGTGGCAACAGTCGGGATTAATAATGCAAAAAATGCAGCATTATTGGCGATTCAGATTCTTTCAACCAGTGACGTTATGTTAAGCGGTGCCATGAAAGAATACAGGAAACAGTTTGGTGACGATGAAGCCTGAACGGCACAATGTGGAAAAAATTCTTTCCTGGGCACCATCATCTGTACAGTGTCAACGGCTGATTACGAGCATCCGAAAGGGAAAGCTATTTGTATATCCAACGGAAACCATTTATGGCATCGGTGGTATCGCAACAGAACGGGTGCGGGAAAAGGTGTATGCTGCCAAGAAACGAAAGCCTGAGAATCCGTTGCTTCTCATTGCCGGAGATACTGCTGTTTTTAATGCGAATAATATTTTTTTAAATAGACAGGCGTCATTACTGGCTGAAGTATTCTGGCCGGGTAAGCTTACGCTTATAGTACCGGAAACCGATACAAATGGAACAGTGGGTATTCGTATTTCAGATCATCCTTTTTTACAGTGGGTGGCACGGAATATAAATCTGCCGTTATTTTCAACCAGTGCGAATATCAGCGGGGAAGAGTATGTTAATGACCCGGCGGTAATTTATTCGCGTTTTGCCGGCTGTATTGATTTCATGGTGGATGCAGGAGTGTTACCTCGGTCTGAACCATCGACAGTGGTTGATGTATCGCGTGATGATCGATACACTATCATCCGTGAAGGTGCCGTGAGTGCGGCAGCGATACGAACAGTTCTTGATACGCAGGAATAACCTATGAAAAAAAAGACGAAGAAATTTCTTCCCTACTGGATTATTTTCGGCAGCCTGGGTGTCGTGGCCCTGATTGTCGGTATCATTCTTCATTTCCCCGCATGGATTCTGTGGTTGAGTAGTGTACTTCCTCTGGGTGGTGTTGCCCTGTGGATAGCACTCTATGTTATATTTGCCCGGCGTTCAAAAACAAAGAAAAGTGCGGCCTTTGTCGGGAACCGTGCCGTGTATGAGCGCGTGTCAAGGGAGATCAATGAAGCGATAACCCGGTACCTGCAATCGGTAAACCGTATCGGTTTTCTCAAACAGAGTGCCCTGTATGAACGGCCCTGGTTCCTTGTCTGTGGCCCGGAAAAATCCGGAAAAACGCAGCTCCTTGCCGGTTCCGGTCTCCATTTCCCGCTTACCTATCCTTCTGAGCAGGATGGAATGGTACTGGATACCGGCAGTGGTATCTCCTGGAATTTCGGCAACGATGCGGTATGGGTTGACATGCCGGGTGCCATGATGTCTGAAGGCAACACCGATGAATGGCAGGCAACGGTGCACGCACTCAGGCAGGTACGGTCGGAGCGGGCAATAGACGGCGTTGTTATGGTGATTGATGCAAAGCGGGTTATGGATGCCGATCCGGCGGGAGTGAAAAATATGGCCGGTTTCCTCAGGAAACGCCTCGATGAATTAATCGTAAAGTGGGGTATTGAGTTCCCCGTGTATCTGGTTCTCAGTAAAAGTGATCAGATTCTCGGCTTTAATGAACTGTTCCGTGATCCTGCCGGAAAATGGCACGAACAGATCCTGGGGGCATCGCTCTCAGGCGAGCAGCAGAAGGGTATGCCGCGTCATGCCTTTCTGGAAGAATTCGACCTGCTGACGGCCTCGCTGCACGATATGCGCTTGCGCATGCTTGCAAAAGAAAGAAATGAACAGGCACGGCGGCGTATCTGCCGGTTCGTTATTCAGTATGAAGGGATGCAGCAGAAGCTTGGAAATCTGGTGGCGGAACTGTTCAAACCGAGCTCGTATGAGGGAAAACCGGTATTCAGGGGATTCTATTTTACCAGTTGCCGGGAAGAAGCTGAAGAAAAAGGTGGTGATACGGTCACACCGATCAATCTGAGCAATACGATCATGAACCATCCGCTTAATCCACATCGTACCGAAAGACCGGATGCAACGCGCTCGGGAAGAAGGAAAAGAACGGAGATTCGATCCTTTTTTACGTCACCGCTGTTTAATGAAGTGATTCCTTCCGGTTCCGCTCTTGTAAAGAAGACGCAGAAGACGACACGTCGGGAATTAATGAGGCACTACAGTCTTGTAGGGGTAATACTTTTCTGTGCTTTTTGTATCGGCTGGTTTATTGTCTACACGGCAAAAAATGCCATCAGTTTGAATAACCGGGTAAAACAGCAGATAGCGCAGGCACGGGGAGAGGTCTCATCGCGTGCTGAAGCGTATCGTATGCTGGGGCGTATGGGACGGACAGTGGCGGAGTTGAAACGCATCGATGATAAAGGCGTGCCGATTTCCATGAGTCTGGGTATGTATAAAGGTAATAGGGTGCTCAATGAACTGAAGAAGCAATATTTCAGTGAGGTTAAGAAATATATTGTCGGTCCGGCAATGCGGTATCTCGAATTCCGTATAAAACGGTACACCGAGTCGTTTGGTGAACTTACCAGCGATGACTACAATGCATTGTACAGTGTCTTGAAAGGATATCTGTCAATTTCGGAAGCGGTTTCCGAACGTAAAGAGCTTATTGATACCGTCTCACTGCGACCCATCCTGCTTGAGTCGATAAAATATGTGCTGCTTGCGAAAGAGCATAAATCCCGACTGTCAAAAGATGTTGAAACGGTGCTGCAGGAAAATATCGGGCTCTATCTCTCCTTCCTGAAAAGCGGTGAGTTCCCGCCGGTGCAGGAGAACCAGCACCTCGTCTCCCGTGCACGGAAACGTTTATGCAGATTACCCAATGCGCAGGCCCTGTATGAATCGGTCCGTGCGCGGTTATCAATGGGTGCGCAGCTCTTTACCCTTGATGATATTCTCGGCAGAAGCGGACCGGGTATCCTGCAGTCAAGTAATACGATCAGCCTTCTCTACACCCAACAGGGATGGGACGAGTCGGTTTCTACGGCGATAAAAGAGTCCTGTACCGATCCGTATAAAATCGACTGGGTGATTGGTACCACGCGAGAACAGATGCCGGAGACTGAGCTCGATCCGGATAAGCTGTATGAGGATATGAAAAATGTTTATTTTCGAGATGTAAAGGAACAGTGGCTGCAGTTTATCGGTTCGGTCAGCATGGAGCCGTTCGGTGATATACAACGCGCCGGCAGAATTTTACAGAAACTGGGTCGTGAACAGTCGGAGCTGGCTATCTTTTTTGAAAAAGTTGCCGAGCTGACCCGGATAAATGAAGAAACTGCTGAAAAAGAGGTAGAAGTGCCGGGTATCGTAAAGAAGGTGGCTGCAAAGAAAACGAAAAAGTTAAAAAAGCTGGGACTCAAACCGGAATCCTTCCTGAAACGGAAAAAAGGTGCTGTTGAACTGGCTGATGCGTTTGCACCTCTCAGGTCGTTTGTCAGATCGGAAAGCGGTTCTCTGGGAGGGCTTGAAGGCTATTGTGATAAAATAATTACCCTGGCGGAAAAACTTACCGAAATAGAATCTGGAGATGGTGACAATGTTGTCGCAACATTTAACGGGAAAGATTCGGATCCCCTCTTTTCGGCGTGGACCTTTACCAAAAACGAACTGGCGGGTATGCCCGATGAATTTGCCGGTGCCATAGACAATTTACTCCTGCAGCCTATTGAATATACCGGCCGCTCGGTGTCCAAGAGGTTGCGGAAGCAGATGAATACTCTCTGGCAGAATGATGTTGCCAATCTGTTTGCGGGTCGGTTTGCCGGTATGTATCCTTTTACCGGGAAGGAAGATGAAACGGTTTTCAGTGAGGTAATGGATTTTTTCAGACCGTCAACGGGTATCCTCTGGGGATTCTATGACCGCAGGCTTTCACCTTTTTTGTACAAGAGCAATAAAAAATGGGAGACACGAACGCTTGGCACGGTTGAGGTGGTGTTTGATCCGAAACTTATCGAAACGCTCAAGCATGCCGAGAAAATAAGTGCCATATTTTTCCAGCCGGACGGTACGATTCGCAGGCAGAAGATTACCCTTTCTCCCATGCAGAATAATAAGAATAAAGCAGTACTGAAGGTTGCTGAAGGAGAATATGAGATACTTCCCGGCAGCGGCAGTAAAGCACAGTTTACCTGGCCTATCGAGAGCGGCTCAAAAGATATCACCTTGAAGATATTTGCAAACGAGCGGGTGGTGAAAGAATTTACCTATTCGGGCCAATGGGGCCTTATGCGGCTATTCAGCAGCGCACGGGTTAATGTCATGAACCAGACTACCTTTGTGGCAAAATGGCAGATTAATGTCCAGAACATGTATACGATATACCTCGCCTTGAAAATTAAAGTGTCGGGAGCCGGCCATCCATTCAGTGAATCCATTTTCGGCGGCTTTGATGTGCCGATGGAAATTGTGGTTGACGGAAAAGCACACAGTTAAAAAGTTTTACATCAAAATCGCACAATAAAGCCGAACGAATCTTAAATGCGGTATTGGAGTGGTGAATTAGCATAGTTTTTTTTATTTAACCGGTACTCTATTATTCCAACACGCCGTTACTCCACGTTCAGAAGATTGTGAAACAGGTAATTCCGGACGGTCGCTATATGAGCTGCTTCTGCCGCAGCGAAACATACTCCTTAATAGTTCTTATAAAACGATTGAGCGAGCTGATTACCCGTGCCGAGTATTGATTCCAGTGCGGATTACCGACCAGATCGCCCATGGATGCTGTCTTGCGGATAAGTTTTGCCAGGTCCTGAAGAACTTCAATCTGTTTTGGGTTAATAGTAAGGGAGATACGATTTATTGTTATATCAATGGTTCCATGATATATCTCCACCAGGTCTGCCATGTCCTGGGTGATAGGCATCTTGCCGATTATTTCAATCTCAAAGTAATTGCGGCGCTTTACGGTAACAAAAATATTTATAAAGTCTGAGATATTGTCGTAATCATCCTGATCATCAATCTGAATAAAACTGCTTTTTGTTTTTTTGGGGTAATATCTTGAGCCGTGATTATATGTTTCAAGAAGATACTGTCTGAGAACGTTGGACATTACACCTGTTTCCTAAGATGATATTATTTTAACCTTGTCTAAGCCGTTATTATTTAAGTATATATTAAAAATACAAAAATATACCGTTGAAAAGTACTTATAATAAAAATGTATATTGTTACCCGTGGTGGTAAATACTTATCAGGGATTCAGGTATGTCTGATATTTTTCTCGGATTACTCTTCATTTGCGCCGGCGCCGGTATCATTTCTGAGTTGATTACCATTGCAATTCCGGATAAAATCATTACCATTACTGAACAGGAGCCTGAGCGGCTTTTACGGAAAAAGTTTTACCGATTTATCTTTACTCTGTCCGGTTTATACATTCTTGCGATTGTGCTGCTTCTTTTTTCCGGCATTGAACGTTTCCGCAATTATGGCCTGATAATTCTCGGCCTCTCCACACTGGGCTGGCTGTTCAGGAGTAGGTTGAAGAAGTATACCTGCCTCCTTATCGCCGAATCAACCGTGAGTCTTATATTACTTATCGATATTGTACGAAGAATAGTTGAAGCCTGGAGAATGGCTGAGTAAAAAAGGGTTTTTACAACTCCCTGTTCATTTCCCGCACCTTACTTTTAACCTCTTCCATCGCTGCATAACTCCACTCCGGCAGTTGCGTTATAAAAAAGGTATCGTTATGAGAAAGTGGGTCCGTCGTTAATAACGGAAACCGTTTTGCATACCGTGAAAACAGTTGTGTGTGTGGAACAGGGGAGAGGAATACCGGTTTAACCGGTATGCCCAGTGAAGAGACAAATGATGTTTCGTCCATAACATCCGCGATCGTCTGTCCCGGTAGTCCCGCCATAACGTAAACCCCCATATCCGCTGGAGCGAAACCCGATGATTTGACAAGTGTGATTTTATCCGCCAGTTCCTTCCTGTTTACTTTAGCACTGGTATCCAGCATATGTCTGACACTGCCGCTTTCATAGCCGAAACGCAGCGTATGAAATCCAGACAATTTCATTGTGTCTATCACGTTACTGTCAAGCCAGCGTATATGCAGTCCGTTCGGCAGGTGAATCCGGGGAATACTGCCGAGCTGCATTATCTGTTGTACCAGGGGAAGGAAATGGGTGTTTTTCTTATACAACAGCGCATCATCGTAGCAGGCAATATCAGTAACGTTGCACTGTTTGGTGAGATACCGAATTTCATCAATAATAACAGCAGTCGGTCTCCGCTGAAAATGCTTCTGCAGCAATGATGATGCACAGTAGCTGCAGCGCAGGGGACAACCCAGAGAAGTCAGTAAGGGCCCGTGAAAAAGTTTCTTGCTTAATGCGAATGCTGCAATAAAAGAGGGCTGCCATCCTTTGTCGGTCAGCGCGGCAAGGAGAGGATGCACTCGTTGCAGTTCACTGATATTTTCAGGAAGTGTCCCTGAAAATACCACGACATCGGGCAGGCAGGATTTAATGATTTCAGGAATAAGCAGCGCGGAAATGCCACCGATTACAATTGGCGTATCCGGGAATATTTTTCGAACATGCTCTACCGTGGCAACTACTCCTTTTATCCAGTAGGTCATACCGCTGCCGATGAAAATGATATCAGGCGCGGGACAGGCTGCTAATTTTCCGGTAAAATCTTCTTCACTGATGCCGTATCGCTTGTATTTGCGATGGATGTGTTTGTAAAGTGGCGGTTTTTCCAGCTCAACCGTGGAAAAAGTACCGGTACCATATTTTTTTGACTTAGAGTCTCTCGAGCGATCAAGGCAATTTATACAGGTGATATCCCAGTGGTTGTGTTTCAACAGGGAGATAAGGAAATAGAGTCCCAGCGGATGCATCCATTCGTCATACAGTTTAAAGTCGGTTATCCAGGGATTTAGTATAAGCGCTTTCGGGTACATAGTAATCAAATCGTATTAGCGTATTACACACGAATGAAATCGTACTCCTGCTTTTATCCCGGTGAAGCGAGAGGTCTCCATCATCATTTACCCATTTGATTATGACTATGATTAGGAGAAGGAATACGAAAGCGTTTCTAAGTACAAAATATATATGAGTCAATGTAATGAAGGATTTATTCAGAGGAGTCTGCTAAATCCTTGAAAGAAAATCCTCAAATGACTCGCAGGTATGTAACAATATTTTGAGGTCGGTTATATCGTCTTTACGGATAGGCTTTTTTCTCGACGGTCTACCATCCAGAAACGGGATGAAAACATGGATGTTAACGGGATCACCCCTGCGCTTTTTGATTATTGATCGTATTCGACGCTTCATAACACCTCCTCTGTCGTTGCCCCGAAAGTGTTAAAGATTTTTACATCTTACGTCCTTTCATATGTAATAGTCGCTGAAATGAAGAATTTTTCACCAGAAAAATTATCTGGCATTCATAACACGTTGTAATTATGTAAGATAAAGAAAAGATAAAAGTTTTATTCCTTAAATGCACCCCAATTAGTTTTCATGGGGTTTAAAGGGAATTATTCACTCATCCCCCAGAATAATCTCCTGAGGCGAGTATTTTAAAATAGCCTGTTGAATCGCACCGAAATTATCCCGTGCCTGGCGATACAGCGCAAAACAGGGAGCACGGTCATCGGCCGGAAGGATTGCTAATAATTTCTCAAAGTAAAGCAGCCGTGCTTCATAATACTGTTTAAGGGTATTATAAAATGTTAGCAGGGATTCGGTGGTGAGTGTTTGTGATGCAATAAGCAGATCGTAGTACTCTTCCTTGGCTGCGAATTTCTTCTGCCGCCTGACAAATGGATCGGGAAGATAGACTTTATCCTTCTGCGTGACTATTTTCTGCAGCTTCACTATCAGGGTGTAGAGGCTGTCCAGATAGGGGAAATCCTCATGGTCCTCCGGAATATTAAATGAAACGGAAGCATTCGCTATAAACGTAAGTGAAACAATGAGTATTAACAGGTGATACAATTTCATTTTTTCAGCCTCTTATAAAGTTGAATCAGGTCATCGGCGGAGGAGTTGTCAAAGACGAATGGTACATTTGCTTTTCCCTTCTCTCCCATCTCCTTTGCGATTTCCGGATTGGCCAGCAGGTATGTTATTTTTTCTGCAAACGCTGAAGGATTGCGGTAATCCGCCACAAGAAAACCATTAACCGTATCGGTAACGAATTCGTCTGTTGCACCAACCTTGCTGGTTACTACCGGTTTGCACAGTGCGGAAGCCTCGATAAGCACTACGGGCCCGAATTCCTTGGGCCACTGATGGGGGACAACCACAACATCACATTTGGTGAGGATTGAGAGTGCTTCGACGTTCTCCTTCTTACCGAGAAAGATAATGTTTTTCTGTGCTTTGTGCCGATTAATCTTTTCATGTAAACCTGCAACAAACTTATCTTTGCCTGTACCGACCAGATATAGTTTCGCGTCAGGAATGTCTTTAATAACTTCAATAAAGGCATCTACAAGCACATTGGTACCGTTTTCCACCGAGAGCCAGCCGATAAAAATAGCGGAGGTCGATTCAATCTTTTCCTGGGTCTCTTTTAATTCTTTGATTAAATAGTGGTAGACAACCTTGACGTTCCGTGAAGGGATACCATATTCGACCAGTCGCTTCTTCGATGCCTTTGACAGGGCAATATAGGCGTTGACCTTTTTATTGAAATAATCAAAGGTAAATTTTCTTGCAATAAAAAAAAGTTTCAGCAGAGCAACGGGTATTCTGGATACCAGATTTTTTACACTGCCTTCCTTCATTTCACTCAGGCACACATAGCATTCAGTACCGTGATAATGGTCGCAGTTGGTACCGTCAGGTTTGCGGATAAAGGTCCGCGGACAGAACAGATAATAGTCGGCAACGGTATAGACGCATGGGATGTTGAGCAACCGGCAGACGACAATGGACGGCAGGTACAGATACTTGCCGTTAATGTGCACCACGTCCGGCTTCTGTTTCTTGAGAACACGGCACAGGTCCCGCATTGCTGAAATATCAACCGGAAAATTTCCCAGGATAATTTCCCATTTTTTAAAGGGCGTTTTTATCTCAAAGACATTGTGATGGGTTCTGTTTTCATTGGCATCATACGTTGACGTAAGAAAAAAGGCGTCAACACCGGCCTTTTTCAGAATATCATGCAGCGTTATTGTTATGAGTTCCGCACCGCTCCAGATTTTATGGTAGCCCGGCAGGTGGTCGGATACTATTGCAACCTTCAAAGATTCAGCCCTTTTATTAATTCAAGATCATCCCTGGAATTGATATTTGCATATTTATCACAGATAATAAATGATTTCACCAGCTGTCCGTCGTCAATAGCGCATTGAATCATATCGGGAAGCTCCTTTTCGTTTCGCTCGTGGTGAACCGGCGTGTACTGTATATAATCAAATATCTTGTTATTAAAAATACAGTCTCCCGTGCCTTTCCAGTTATTTAGCGGGTTTCGGGGTTTTTCCACCAGACGGAAAATCTGGTTCTCTTCATTCTGGATAAGGGTATAGGTGCGTTTAATCAGGTTTTTATCATCAACGTGGAGTATGCCGCACAGCGCGAATACCCCGCATTTGTTGTATTCGTCAATCATTGCCTGGTGCTTCGGATTAACAAGGATTTCGTCTCCAAGAAGAAGCATAAAACTGTCACCGTCAATAGTATCGCGTGCACATTCAATAGCGTTTACCAGGCCTTTGCGCTCGTACTGTATGACGTATTTCAGCTGTTTGTCTTTATAGGAGTTGCCGTAATAGTTTATAATCTCTTCAGCTCTGTATCCGACAACAATTATTATCTCATCAACAGAGGTCGCTGCAGCTGCATCAAGACTGAACTGAATCACAGGCCTTCCCGCAATTTCAATCATGCATTTATTAGTTTCCAAGGATAGATCATCGAGCCGTTTCCCTCTGCCACCGGCAAGTATTAACGCTTTCATAATTGAATTTATCCTTTGTTACTGAACAGATGAATTTCTTCCTTAATCCAGGTAATTAATTTTTCAATACCCTCTCTGGGTTTGATCTGCGGCTCCCACTCCAGTTGTGTTCTCGCCTTAGTAATATCGCATATAAAATATTTCAGGTCCCCGAGTCTGTCCTCCTCAAACTGAACATCCGGTTTTTCTCCGGTTATCTCCTCGATGATATCGATACATTCAATGAGTGAGACAGCAGTATCGACACCGCCGCCGATATTGTAAATACCAGGTTTGCGTGCTTTATAAAATGCGTCAAATGCCCTGCAGATATCGGTTGCATAAATGATATCCCGCACCTGTTTACCGTTGCCATAGATGCGCAGAGGCCAGCCCAGAGCACTGCGGATGGAGAAATTCGCCACCCAGCCGTGATCCTCACCGCCGAACTGGCGGGTGCCATATATACCGGTGAGCCGGAAACCGGCAGCCTCAACCTGATAGGTGTCAATAAATACACGGGTGTATATGTCCCCGGCTGCTTTTGAAGCATGCAGCGGTGTCAGTGTGCCGCCGAGGGTAGGGTAGTTCTCATCGATGCCGGCAGGCTCACGTACATATCTCCGTTCCTCTTCTTTCAGTTCGTTGTTAATTTCATTGCCGTAGACATGCACTGTGGCGCAACAGGCAACAGGGATCTTAAGCTGCCTGGCAGTATCCAGCACATTGAACGTGCCGAGCACATTGGAGGTAACATCCAGACGCGGATCCTCCCAACTGATAGTCATCGCAGGCTGTGCAGCCGTGTGAATGATATAATCGCATACATGAGCGGTATCAAGGAGTTCCTCCTCGTTGCGTACGTCTGCTTTCACAACCTTCACCCCGATTGATTTCAGGTAGTTCGAGTTATAGTCCCGCGCCTCATCTGCCATATATCCGGTTCGTTTCAATTCGTGCTTGGTCATGTTATCATAAGCGATGACCTCCGCACCCTGCTGCATGTAGTATTCACATACGTGTGACCCTAAAAAACCGCAACCGCCTGTTACTAGTACTTTCATTTTTTCCCCTTTATCAATAATTGTGGCACAAAGATACGAATAATAAGAAAGTAACGCTTGGGGTAATCGCGAAAGTCATAAAATACTCCCCAATCCCCACTTCAGCCAGGTGAAACAATGAGCGTATCGAACTGCTCAGCGCAACGCAGAAGGAGGGATTTTTATTATTATTATTATTATTGTATTTCTGACTATTGCAATTGCCTCGTTTAATAAAATATTATTTAGTAAAAGTAACGTTTAATAAAAATGTTTAATATTACATTATTGCGTAATTGCGTGGGCAGTTAGCCTTATTTTTCTGAAAGAGTGTTTGATAGAATATAAAGATTTTTCTCCAACAAACCATACAGGCCGTTATCGTAATTATTCATTTTGGGATCCCCGGTAGTCAGAATTGCTGTCCGGACATCGTTCTCCCTGCAGAGTCTGCCGATTTTACCGGCAGGCTCCCATCGATGGATAACCGTGTGAATTTCTCCCTGTTTGACACCCTTTTCAAATAATATCAGCTCTTCCTCGGTCCATTCACTTTCATCAGAAGGAAAACGGTGGGTGATAAAAAGATTTATATCACTGAGCAGATAATCAAATGAGTTATCAAATGTCACGGCTTCGAACCGTTCAAGGGTGCTGAATTTTGATTCATAGTCGGACTTTAAAGAGAAATACCGTCTTTTTAATTTCTTTAAATTGTCAAGAATAGTTGATGAATCAGCCGGAAATAACCTGCTGAGATCCTTTGCCGCGATTTCCGCCATTTTCATGACATTACTGATTGACAGCCATACATAGGGATTAATTTTATCTTCTCTGGAAATAACGGGAATTGCTTCGATCTGCCTATCAAATGGAGTTGCACAATCTATTTCAATAATTTTTATATTCCTTTCTCGCATCTGAAGATACAATGTCTCTTCAGGAATCACACTGCGGATATCAACAACAGCAGCAACAATTTTTGCCAACGAGTCAGGCGCCCGGCTGCGCTCGTCCCAGTACTGGTCGTGCTCTGCAAGGGTTATATTTTCCGGCACCGGATTGAGTACTGAAATGGTACTGTTTTTTGTCAGGTCCGCCAGTATAGATGCGAGGGAAGGGAGCGCGGTAACCACGACCTTGGGCTCATCTTTCCGGCACCCATGAAAAATAAGTATACCGGTTACCATAAAAAGAATCTTGAATGTTTTCATACTATATACCCTACCTGCGTGTTCGCATTATCCGGATTATCATGGTAATAATAAACAGTATCGTGGCGGTAATAATAATAGCAGCACCTGAAGGTACTGACAGATTGAGTTCCACGGGTAGTATAATACCGGTTATCGCACTAAACATTGCGAAAAGTACACTGTATATAATAAAACTCTTTAAAGAGGAACTGATATTTCTGGCTGATGCGGCCGGAATTATCAACAGTGCCTCAACGAGTACCGCACCGATAATCTTTACCGATGCCACGGTGATAAGTGCGATCAGGATGATAAACATATAATTGAGGGCAGTTACCGGCACCCCACGAACCGCAGCCAGTGCGGGATTAAGTCCCGTTAACATGAGACGGTTGAAATAGAACACACCGATTATTATCGTAGTAACGGTAATGGCAAAAAGCAGGGTGATATCCTGATTACCTGCTGAGAGTATTGAACCGAAGAGGAAACTGTCCAGTATATGTATACTGATTTTCCGGGTTACCGTGAGCATGAGTGCCGAGCCGACGGCAATGGATGCTGCCAGGAATACCCCGATGAGGGTATCGTGGGACATATCGCTTTTGTTGCGGCTGAAATTGAGATAAATTGCAAAAAGCATGGCAAACGAAAACAGTGACACATACGGCGCCGATACCGGTTCACCCAGCATAATACCGATAGCGATACCGGTCAGTGCTGCATGGCCGATTGCGGTGGAGAAGAACGCCATGCGCTTTGCAATCACCATAGTGCCGATTGCCCCGAGTGAGGGGCCGATAAGGAGTGCGCATAGCAGGGCATTTACCATAAATCCGTACGTAAATGATTCGGGGAGCAGACCTTTCTGCACCCACACCTGCGCAATATGCCGTATCCAGTCGTAAAAAAATTCCACAATACAATCCTTAATCAGGTTTTATTCGCACTAGCCCGTTACCTTATACCATTATGCTTGAGCACGAGTATTGGTTTGTATTTTTTACCCGTTACTCCACGACTCCATTATTCCATTCAAAACAGGCAATGTTTATACAGAAACTAATTAACCTTCCCCGGTGCAGATATTTCCAACATATGCTGCTCGTCCATGACCTCCTCAGGTTTACCTGAGAAGAGGATTTCTCTGTTAATACAGGTAACTGTATCGGCAATCTTCCGTACTTCAGCGAGATCATGGTGTATCCAGATAATCGTAACACCTTCGGAAGCAAGCTGTTGTATTTTTTCAGCAAAGATCTGTGCGCCGCTTTTGTCAATACTGTTCATCGGTTCGTCAAGAATTAGCAGCCGCGGTTTTGGTATCAGCGCCTGTGCAAAGAGAATGCGCTGTCGTTCCCCGCCGGAGAGCTCGGAAAACAGCAGCTTCTCCTTACTGTGCATTTTAACTTCTGCGAGTACCTTCTGAACTTCCTGCTGTATCGATTTATGAATACCGAGAAAAGCGGGACGCCGCTGTACACAGAGAGCAATAAAATCCCTCGTGGACACCGGGAGTGTTTTGTCAAGCTGCACTTGCTGAGGAACATAACCGATAGTCCGGTTGTCGTCTTCCCAGGTAACCGTAATAGTACCGGTATGGCGCATCCGGCCGAGAATTGATTTAATAAGACAGGTTTTACCGCCACCGTTGGGCCCGATAACGCAATGGATAGTACCGGGAGCTGCCTTGAACGAGATGTCCTGCAATACAACATTTCTGCCGAATGCCAGAGAGACGGAACTGCAGACAACCTCAGGACCGGCTGTTGATGGTGTGCTCATTTTTTGTGTGCCTCCTGCACCGCTTGAAGAAGTGCCTCAAGATTTGCCCGCATGCCTTTTTCGAAGCTCTCGGCGGTATATTCCCCCTTGGAAAGGTGTGACAGTCCGCGGACCGTGACCCCGGTCTCCCTTTCAATGGTCGTTATAAAGCTGCCGGGAAAATCAAGTTCTGAGAAGACCACGTTTACACCGGCGTTTTTGATTTTCTCAATGGTGTTTTTTAACTGTGATGCGGTGGGATTAACGCCGTGAGCCGGCTCAATGACTTCGTCAACCTGGAAGCCGAATTCCTGCAGCAGGTAAGAATACCCGCCGTGTATTGTTGCGCAGGTAAAATCAATATCAGGTATTTTTTTCAGCTTCTCCATATATTCCGTCTTCATCCGGCGAAGCCGACCGGCATACCGGGAGGCATTTTTACGATAAAAACTCCCATTCTTTTTGTCAATTTCTGCAAGCCGATTTGCAATGGTGTATATCTGCCGAATGGAAGCGGTAATTGACACAAAGGTATGAGAGTTGACCGCCTTTGAATGCACGGACTGCGGAATAAGTGCGACATCCCTGTTCGCGTATATTATTTCCAGTTCTGACTCATTGCCTGCGGATTTTAGTATATTGAACGCAAATTCATCGTGCCCGACACCATTAACAACCAGTACATCAAAGGTAAGCACCCGTTTAATATCTTCCGGCTTGACACGATACCCGTGGACATTGGCGGCTCCCTCAATAAGGGGCAGTACCACTGCCTTGTCCTGCACAATATTTTTGACAAAACTGTAGTAGGGATGCAGCGTTACACCAATACGCAGTTTCTGCGCACAGAGATACGTTGCACCTGTCAAAAGGAGAATAAAAACCAGTTCTTTTTTCATCGTTATTGTGCCCTGCCTATGCTGCTGAGTGCGTCACTGCCCTTATAAGGTATAACTTCCTTCCACCCCGACGATATCAGAGTGCCCTCAGAAAATTCTTCCGGCAAGATGAATTCGCCGGCCTTGTACCATATGGTAAAGGGCTGCTGTTTGTTTATCCCGTAAAAGTATGCGCCGTCCATGGTATGAAAATGTTCAAGAAAAAGGATGAATGAACCGCACGCGGTGGCATCCGAAGATTTCCCGATATACAGTGAACGATGCACTGTTTGGTTGCCCAGCGTAATAAGTTCCCATGTAATCCGTCCCCGTTTTTCCCATACCGCATCCTTTGCGAACGGAGGTATTATGTTGGCTTCAAGCGTGGGGATATCGGGCCATTCTTCCCCGTTATCCATATGATAAATATCAATATCAAAAGCGGAGGTGTACAGATCGGTGAACACACCCTGCTCCACGGCGGAAAGTTGCGAAAAGGCACTCAACTGATACCATTTCAGCGGTTTTTCGGATGCGCCCTGTCTTTTTATCACAATAAATGTACCGGCGCAGAGTAAAATGACCACCGTAGCAATAAGAACAAATATACCCTCTTCACGCTGCCTGATCGGTTTTATTACGACTGATTCCATCGGTATTAAGCCCGTTACTATATTGCAAATTAAAACAGCATGTACAAATTGTAATCCCCATCCCAATCATAATCATCCTTCGATCAGGATTAGATGAATGGTCTATATTTAACAAGAACCAATTAGGTTAATAAAATAACGTCTGGAAAAAAAACAGGCCGTTTTTTTTATATAATTCGATTAATGAAGAGAGAAATTACAGATGACAACCATTTTTTACGTAATTGACCCTCTTTGAAATTCGTTACCGTGTATTATATTTTCACGTCAGAGCCAATCATGCAGAAGGATGCGGTATGAGAAGACATTATGCAATAAAAATAGTACTATTCGTTATTTCTACTGTACTGTTGGTATGTTCACATCCGGTTCATATGACGGAAACTCACCTGTACCTGAAGCATGACCATACGGGGGCGTCGTTACCGGACTCTGTCGCTATCGGTAAAATCGTATTAAACTGGCAGCAGGCTGCTATCGCAGTGGAGCTGGAATCGCAGCAGAAAGTAACCGATCCCGCGCAACTGGATACATTTACCGATCTCTATTTCACCTTTATACAAAAGCATTTGAGTTTTATAAATAAAGGCGATACCTGTATCGTCAGGCAACTGAATGCACAACAGAGGGATGATAATGCGGTCGTATTAAAGGACGGTATTGCCGTATGGATTGAGATTGTGTCTCATCAGCCACTTTCGGTGTTAAAGATACGAAACACCCTTTTTACCGATAAAAATAAAGTGCAGGAGAACGCTGTCTATATCAAGGACGGCCCGGATAATATCATTATTGAAGATGTTTTGACAGAAAAGAAAAAAGAGGTCTGTTTCAATATATACAGTCCGTCTGAGAAAGTGTCTTCAGTACCTCATGCCGGCGGCGTGAGGAAAGGGGGCTTTCTCGATAGATTAACCTCTGAAGTTTTTTCCACCGGTGAGAAGTCTCTCTATATCGCCTTATTCCTAGTTTTCCTTCTCGGCCTGCTGCATACCCTTGAAGCCGGACACAGCAAATTGATTATATCCTCGTATATGTTAAACAGGCATGTTACCATACGGAACGGTCTGTTTTATGCCAGTGTCTTTACGTTAACCCATATCGCCGATATCATTATTCTCGGGCTTATACTCCTCTTTGTAAATTCTTTTGTTGATATCTACGAACGGATGGCTTTTTTACAGTCCTTTTCAATTTATGCGCTCTTTTTTATCGCATTATTTCTCCTGTTCAGAAATACTGCACAGTATGTCCAGACACGAGTGGCGAAAAAGCATACGCATGCACACGATCAACACACGCATGATCATCACCACGACCATCATCACCATGATCATGATACTCACAGCCATTCCCATGATTCTCCCGATCATGCACACGTACCGTACACCCACACGCACAATCACGACCATGACCATGATTCCGGCTATCTTTCCGAGCACGATCGTGCTCATGCGAAGAGTCATGGTATGGCGCCGGACGCCGGCCTGAAAGAGCAGCTCATGCTCGGCTTTATCACCGGTCTGAGTCCCTGCCTCATGGGGTGGTCTATTTTCATGATGATTCTCTCGACACGAAATCTGTGGTCGCTTTTTCCGATAATAATCTCATTTGGACTTGGGATATTTCTTGCGCTCAGTCTTTTAGTAGTGGTTATTGGTAAGTCAAGAAAAATGCTTTACGGAAGGTTTACCGTGATACAGGAGGTATCTCCAATTATCTCATCACTGTTGCTCCTGGGATTCGCAACGATGCTCCTACTTTAACTGCGTTATCGTGGTGACTTTTTATTTTAACATGAAAAACTCAATGCACCGTGAAATAATTAAAATTTTTGCAAATAAGTAGCACTATTATTATTTTAGTAACACAAAATATTAACAGTTCTGGTGAACAATTGTTTTTAGGTGTTCAACGGATTTCTTATCAAATAAGGAGGCATCAGTATGAATAAAAACATAAAAGCGATTCAATTGGCAGCAGTCAACTGTACTCTTTTAGTCGTTCTTCTTATCAGCAGTTGCGGTAAAAAGAAGGAGCAAACAGTTGTGACACAGACCGGCACAATAGTTTTTGCCGCGAATGGAGAGGATTTTGTCCGTAAGGGTTTTGTTGATAAACAGGGATGGCATATATCCTTTGACAAGCTGTTTGTGAACATTGTGGATCCCACCGCCTATATGCCTTCAGGTGAAAAGTATGAAGCGAATCTTGCCGGAGAATACTGGATTGATCTTGCACAGGGTGATGAAAATGCCGAACCAATTACTGTTGGTGCACTTGAAAATGTAAAAGCGGCTAATTATCAGTCGCTGAAATTCAGTCTCAAGCGCAGGTCCTCCGGTGAGTATAAAGGATACAGTATTGTGATGATAGGGACGGCGGAAAAAGAGGGAACTACAGTCCCATTTACCATTCAATGCGATGAGGAAATGGATTTTAACGGTAAGGAGGGATATGTTGGTGATGAAATCAAGGGCATGGTAAAACCCGGTGACACCGCATCAGTGGAAATGACCTTCCATTTTGACCATATTTTCGGGGATAAAGAGGCACCGGAGGATGACCATGTCAATACAGGTTCTGTCGGTTTTGATTTCTTTGACAAATTCAGGAAAGACGGGAAAGTGATATGCTCGCAGTCTGAAATGAAATCTGCCGATGGGTATGCAACACTGGTGAAAGCGATCTGGACACTGGGGCATCTTGGTGAGGGTCACTGCGCCGTATCGAATCAGTCCTCTTCAGAGGAAATAAAGTAGACAGGCCATTTTTACCGGGTCAGGAGCTGATAATGGTATTACGAAATATACGGGTATGCGTGGTACTGGGTATTATGACGGTTACGGTTTCAGTTTTCGGTCATGGCACGAAGTATGAGATACTGCCGCAGAAAACACTGGCTATTAAGGCCATGTTTGATACCGGTGATCCCATGCGCATGGCAAAGGTGCTTATATTTGCGCCAGATCAGACAAAACCTTCCCGTACCACCGTAACCGACTCCAGTGGCGTTTTTTACTTCACCCCCGACAAAGCCGGAACCTGGATTCTGCAGGTCCGTGAAAAAGGCGGTCACGGTATGCGCATTAATCTGGAAATAGATGAATCCATGGCATTGGCCGCTGTCCGGAAGTCTGTGCATACCGCGAGCTATTTGCAAAAGACACTGATGGCGCTCGCGGTTATCTGGGGATGTATCGGCACGGCTCTTTACTTTAAGAAACGAGTGGAATCGTAATGCACATCTGTGACGGTATACTGGATCCGAAGATATGCATTGGCGGCTATGTTGCTGCGGGATGCCTGACCGCCGTTGTGTTGGCAAAAACCAGGCAGGAGGATGTTCCGAAAATAGCCGTTATGAGCGCCGCCTTTTTTGTTTCATCGCTTATTCATTTCAGAATAGGTTTCAGTTCGGTACATCTTACCTTTCTCGGTCTGGTAAGCATTATCCTGGGTATTCACGCACCACTGGCAATAACTGTAGGGCTCTTTTTCCAGGCTGTTATGTTTCAGCATGGCGGGCTTTCAACGCTGGGGGTGAATTCCTTTATCTTTTCAACTGCCGCCCTGCTTATCTACGGGCTGTATACCATTATTACCAAACCGGTAAAAAATAATCTTCTGGTAAGTATTTCGGCGGGTGTTGTTACCGTTATCGGTATTTTTTCAGCACTTGCCGCAATCCTGTTCTTGATCTATTTCTCCGGAGAGGAATTTGCCGGCTTTGCCTATATATTTTCAGTTGCTAACGGAATGCTTGCTCTGGTGGAAGGTGTAGTGACGTCGCTGGCGGTTTATTATATCCTCAAAACGAAGCCCCGGATGCTTGGCGCCCGGCATAATTGATGCAGAGAGTGTACACCAGATGGTTTTAGAATATCAGTCAACGGTACAGTCGGTAGTACATTCGTGGGATGCACGATGGAAACTGGTAGTACTGGGTGCGTTAATATTTACCGCAGCAGCGGTGCAGAAAGTGTACAGCCTGCTCCTTATTGTGCTGGCGGTGTTAATCCTGGTGCTTCTGGCGAAGATACCGGGAAAAGTACTGATGAAATCGCTGAAGGTTCCGTTTTTTTTTCTGATTGTCATATTTCCTGTTCTTGCAATAACCTCAGGCGGTGAAAGACTCTGTTCCTTCGGGGTAATCAGCATATATAAAAAAGGACTTATCACCGGTGGTATTGTAATGGTCAGAGCACTTTCTATTATATCAATTTCCATAATTATTTTCAGTTCAACAAAACTCAATGTTTTGGTGAAAGCCATGAATTTTTATAGAATCCCGGCTACGTTTTGTGCGATATTCATATTTACCTATCGCTATATTTTTCTTTATTTTGAAAATCTGGGAAAGTTGTTGCTTGCGGCAAAATTACGGGGATATAAGATGACAAAAGGTATCAAACATATGTCGAATACAGTAGCTATTTTAGTGACCCTGCTTATCCGGAGTTATGAACAGAGTGAACGGGTGCACCATGCCATGCAATTGCGGGGTTTCTCCGGGGCATTCCCAATTGTCCATTCGTTTTCAACCCGTTGGTCCGATGTCGTAAAAACATTTTTATTGTTTTTCCTTATTGCTCTTATCCTTGGGATTGAATATTTATGAGTGGAAATGAAATGGTAACCGTAAAAAATCTCTCTTTTTCTTACCCTGGTAAGGATGATGTGTTATGCGGGATTTCACTGCGTGTTTTGGAAGGAGAGCGGGTTGCGCTTATCGGCCCCAACGGGGCAGGCAAAACAACCCTGTTTCTATTGTTATGCGGCATTCTTACGCCGGCCGGCGGAGTAATTACGGTTAAAGGGAAAAAGGTAATCCCCGACAAATTCAATACTGATATAGCCTATCTTTTTCAATCTCCCGAAGACCAGCTTTTTTCTTCGACTGTTTTTGATGATGTTGCCTTCGGCCCGTTAAATATGAACCTCTCCAAAGACGAGGTGATCGAGCGTTCAAAACAGGCACTTGCGGATGTCAATTGTCAGGCATTGTCGGAGAAGCCACCTCATCATCTCTCCGGCGGAGAAAAACGTATGGTTGCCCTGGCTACACTCCTGTCAATGGAGCCTGCAATAATGCTTCTCGATGAGCCGACGTCAAATCTGGACTTGAAAAACAGGAGGAATATAATCTCCATTCTCAATAGATTGGAAAAGACTATTATCATCTCCTCGCACGATCTGGAATTTCTCCTAGAAACATGCACCAGAGCGTGTATTCTTGATAATGGGCACATCGTAGAGGAGGGAAAAATAAAACAGGTTTTATCCAATGAAGAACTGATGAAAGCGCACAGCATGGAAATGCCGCATTCATTGATTCCCCATACCCACGGAGAATAGATCTTATCCCTGTTTTGCTTTCAGAATTCCGAAAAGTACCCCGAAGAGAGCTGCCCCGAAAGCTATTATGAGAATAATAACCAGGCGGTTTACAGGAGGTGATTTATCAGAGCCGTTGTCGGTACTCTCTTTCTGCGGTATCTTCTGAACAATCAAATCTTTGTTTTTCTGCGTGTTAAAAAGCGGTCCGGTTTTTGTAATCGTATGTTCCTCACCCATATCAAGGGTAACCGTATAAGGCACGTTAGGTATTCTTATGGTTAATTCTCCCGATTCCGGAATAGTATCTTTAATAATCGGCTGTCCGGTTATTTTATTTTTTATCACTATTTTTCCACCTGCAGCAGCGCCTTCTGAAGGGATAGTCGCTTTTATCGTAATAGTGCTGTCTCCATTGTCCTCAATGTCCAGATGAACAGAGTGAGCGAACAGAGAGTAAACCGTGAGGAAAATCCAATAAAAGACTGCATGGCATGTTTTCATAGAAAGTATTAGGGCTCGAAAAATGATAAGAGAATTTTCAGAACAAACATATTATTAAAACGGTAAAATATATTCGACATGGTGATGATTTCAATTTTTGATGAGGTTTAATTTAAAAAACAAAAGTTTATAAACATTCTGTACAATATGTACAGTTACCACACGATAGTCTGATTTTAAAGAATCATACTTATGCCAATAAATTTTTAATTACAATATATAATTTTCGTGAATGCAGTTTTAAATTACAGTCAGGTGACAAAAATATCGTCGATATTGGTCGAATTCACAAGATAATAATTTGCATTTTTGAGATTAATTATTGTTAAAAAAGCCGCTGTAAAGTAAAAAATCAAAAAAAAAAAAGTAATGATTAAATATTTATTATATTAATAACAGATGATTCCACAAAAAAGTCCAGAGGGATAAAAAAGAGGGTTAAATCCAGTAATAAACCATACTAAACTAATTCATCAAAATTCCTGAAGAGGGAGGATTTATGTTCCATAAAATTATTCTTACACTGGCAGGTGTGATTATGTTTGTTACTTCAACATCTGCTGCAGATTATATGTTTCCGTCGAGGCAGCCGCCACCGGGAAATGATCCGGCGGATATACCGCAGTATATATCCCTGATATGGGATGATAATGCCTATTCAGGTCTTAAAGGAACTCCCTATGAGACTGCACCGGGACAGGAGTGGTCCGAGATTAGCCGTGTCGAGGGCGACACATACCAGTTCAAACCGTGGCACTCCAGTAAAAATGAGTTTAATTTGAAGGAAGGGGATATAGGAATGTCGTGGGCCGTGAGAACACTCGCCGGTACACGTAAGAACCCCGACGGAAGCAAGATTACCATGACATTTAATGTTATTTCCGGCCAGATGGCGCCGGTGACCTGGAAAACCAAATGGGTTGAGGATCCCCAGGAAGATGATGTATGGGGATGGAAAAAGAAAACCTACGTTACGGTGAGCTGGGCATCCGTTGTTAATCCGCCGATTAAAACGGTTCTTGCGCCGGTCTGCTGGGGCAGGGAGTATGAGACATTTACTAATGGTGGCAGTGACACGGAAGAAGAACCGCATACTGTGCGGATGTATACCGAAATTATGGAGTCAGGTCATGAAATTGGTAACCATACTATTGACCACATGGAGACCAACTCTGGTCTGCCTAATGATGCCGACGGGTTCGGTAAATGGGGCGGAGAAGGTTTTGACAATGATCCCAACGAGGGGGAACAGTATGAGCCTTGGGAAACCATCGGCTGGCTGGTTGATGCCGGTAAAAAGATATCGAAAGACGCCTGGAAGGGTGCGATTCAGCTTGGTGAAACAGAATTGACCGAGTATCTGGACGCTTCGGTTTCCAATGGCAATGTATTCTCTTTTCGTGCGCCGCGTCTTGAGATAAATACCAACTGTTTTCTGGCATTGAGCGAACTCGGTTATTTGTATGACTGCGGCCTTGAGGAAGGCTGGGAAGACGATATTGACGGTAGCACTCCCTGGTGGCCCTATACTGTGGATAACGGCTCACCCAATGTGTGGACCCAGACGCAGTTCGGTGAAGATATGTCTCATTTTAAAACTTGGCCCACAACAGGTCTGTGGGAATTTCCGGTAAATACGTTCATTTGCCCGGAGAAGCTCAGGCCCGAGGTCTGGCAGAATGGTTACCGGATATTTAAAAATGCTCCCGACGCTGATGAATGGGAAGACTCGGCTACCTGGTGCGGCCATGGACGGTTGACCGGTTTCGATTTCAACATGCTTATTCTCTGGGGTATGACCTCTGAAAACTGGTTAGAAACGATGAAATATAATCTTGATTTACGCATGGCCGGCAACAGAGCGCCTTTGCACTATGGTTGTCATACAGATTACTACACGCCCATGTATGATATCGCCACACTGCAGAATGATTACAATTTATCTTCATACGGATTAGTGGTTACAGAAAACTGGAATACCTGGAGAACACGTATTTCAACATTGGAGGAGTTTGTAGATTATGCTCTTGGTAAAGGATGTATCTTTCTTTCCGGCCATGAGGTAATCGAGAAGGTTAAAGAAATGCAGAAAAATGAGACATTCGGTAAGGAAGTTGCCTATACCTGGGCTGACTGGCGGTTTTTCAAAAATCCTGTGCTGAATTCCACCGCTTCTCAGGAACAGTTTACCGGGAACATCAATAATGTGACGGTGAATATTGATAAAGCAAGTGGTACCGATGTTCCGAATGCCGGTTTTGGCGCCTATGAAGCTGCCGGGAATTTTACCGGTCTGGACCACATTGCCTGTACCTATACCACGGATGGGCCTCTGGCGCTTCGTATCACTGTTGAAGGAGACCAGCCGTGGCAAGTTATTCTGAATAATCTGGGCGCTGAAGTCAATAGTGGAAGGATTCCTCTCAGTGCTTTCAGATACAGTCCTTACAATCAGGGAACGGAGACGTCGATTAAAACGGAGAAGATTACGGGTATTGAATTCAAGTGTCTCTCCAATATAGCCCAGGAGGCTAAGACAACCTTTTCAGTTAAAGATGTCAAACTGTACGGCGTTAAAAATACCATGGTCCTTAACGATAACTATGTGAATGCAGATAAGTATATTGGTCTTAAGGCATTTACGAGGAATAAGCTTATGCTTAAAGTCGGCAAGGCCGGCGAATATAATGTGAGTATTATCGGGGCCAATGGTCGTATTGTCCGCTCTTATAAAGCGGTAAACCTGACTGCAGACAAAGCCAACAGCCTTAAATTAAACAATCTTTCAAGCGGAATCTATATGATCAGGGTTGATGGTATGAAAATGCAGAGAACTATGAAAGGTATGATCTTGTAAGCTGGTTAATAAGTGGGTAAATGAGAAGCCGCTCGATTTGGGCGGCTTTTTTTATTCATTGGTTCTTTCGTTTTTCTTTCAGGATTTTTTTTATTCTCTTTTCTCTCTCTTCGTTTTCTTTTTTCATTGCAGCACGTAATAACGGTGCTAATTGCTTTTGCTTTTTAAATACGCGAACTTTTTTTCCAGGATTCTGGTGTGCGTGAACTTTCAGACTTTTACCGTGCGAATGCACACCGACAAAACCACGGTGGAGAGCTGCAAGTCGTTGCAAGGAATCGGCTTTTGCAACTGCCTCCCGGGTTATCTGCGGTTGCGGTTCCGGACTCTCTTTTTTATTACATCCGGGAAAACAAAAAAGAAATCCACATAGTAACAGTCTATTTTTCACTTTTGCCCCATAGTATTATTAAACCCGCAGTGGTAGTCCATAATAATGTATAATAAAATTACGAAACAATTTTGAATTTATTCAATTAACCACTGTCGTGTAATGTGTCAGAAAATATACACAAACTTGTGGTCTGAGCAGTTCGGAATTAAGTATCGGGTGATTATGATTTTTCCGCCGCCATCTTTTTAATCGCTCTTAATCCTGCTGCGGCCCGGTCGCTTAACTGCATTGCCGATTTAAGTTTGTTGGAAATATCTTTGATATGATATTCCAGTGAGTCACTGAACAGTCTTTCTGCGCTAAGCATTGCATCTGCTCTGCCCAGATATGCATCATACATAAAAGCAGAAACGGCAAGCATTGAATATTCAATTGTATCGGGCAGAGATTTGGGCAGGTTCACCCCGAATTCTTTAAAAGCATCAGCCGCTTCAAGGCAGCTTTTCTGCGCCTGTTTTGCCAGACCTCTCAGGTGTTGAAGGTCTTTGTTTTTCAGTTCTTCAGGATTATCACCCATTGATTCAATTACCAGTTGCACTGCTTTATTTGCCGGTTTTTCGTATTTCTCCGCTTTTGTTTCAAAAGCGGAAATAACCTCCTGTACTGTTCCGGGTTGGGATACATTATCCGCCTGCTTTTTATCTTTTACACAGCCCCAGATAAGTAATCCGATGAGAAGCGGAGCTGTAAATTTTATAGAAATCATAATCCTTTTTAATTCCTTTCTGAATAATACTATCATTTTAAATATATATGATAGTCTAAAAGATACAGACATGCAAGTGTTCTGAATCGGTACAAATACCATGGGAAAATATAGTGCATATGCTGTTGCATGTAAATTATAGAGCACTTTATTATACTTTTTTGCCGACAGCGGCGATAAACGGCAGTAACTCATTCATAAGTGATTTAAATTCATCAGGATAGAGAGACTGCTTTCCGTCCGATAGCGCTTCCTTGGGATTGTTATGGACCTCTATTATCAGGCCGTCGGCACCGCATGCTACCGCTGCTTTTGCCATGGGACGCACCAGTTCCCGTAATCCGGTACCATGCGAAGGATCGACAATTACAGGCAGGTGAGTATGCTGTTTAAGGTATGGCACAACGTTAAGGTCAAGGGAATTCCGTGTTGCCGTCTCGAAAGTACGGATACCCCGTTCGCACAGAATCACATTGGGATTGCCTTCGGAAACAATATATTCAGCGGCCAGAAGCAGTTCTTCAACCTTTGCCGCCATTCCCCGTTTCAGGAGTACCGGTTTGTTACTCCGGCCCACGGCAGTGAGCAGCCGGTAGTTCTGCATATTTCTCGCGCCGATTTGAAAGGCGTCGGCAAACTGTTCGACGTGCTCAACATCTGAAACTTCCAGGACTTCAGTTACTGTAGCCAGACCTGTTTTTTCTGAAGCTTCTTTCAGCAGTTCCAGACCTTCGAGGCCAAGTCCCTGGAAACTGTAGGGGCTTGAACGAGGTTTGTATGCACCACCGCGCAGACAGTGCCCGCCGCCGCTTTTTACCGCATCAGCACTGGTAAGCATCTGTTCGCGGTTCTCGATTGCGCAGGGACCGGCAATTACCCCGAAATGCTTACCGCCAAAGGGAACGGAGCCTATTGATACAACCGTATCCTGACGGTGCACTTCACGACTTACCAGTTTATACAAGGTAAGAATCGGCGTTACCCGCTCCACCAGGGGGTGGTTGTCAAGATGCAGTGTCTCCAGCACACGTTCATCGCCCAGTGCACCAAGCACGGTCCGTTCTGTACCCGGCATATACAACGGTTTCAGACCGACTGAGGATATCCTGCTAAGAATTTCATCTGCATCATTTTTCGTCGCTTCAGGTTTTAAAACAATAATCATAACATAATTCCCGGAATAAAAATAGTATCAAATGATTTTAGTTAGAAAGGTATCGATAAAAAAAGGCAACCGAAACAGGTAAAATTAAAATCTTACACCTTAAACCTTGAACCACATTAAAATATACACTCCTTTATGCGAAACCAAGCAACTGATTTTATATTATTATAACCCGGAGGTTATTATCCGTTTCCTGTTGAGTACGTATTCAAAAAAATAATCGTGTATGATAAAACACCTGCTAAAGACAGTGATACAGTCTTATCGTATTCAGACAATCGTAATCGTAATTGCCGCCGCGTCAATTTATATAATGTTAAGTAATAAACTGATTCACTATGGTACACTCAACGCTGATGAGGGATTTTATGCGCTTGCAGCAAAGAAAGTGATGAAAGGCAGTATTCCGTACCGGGACTTCGCCTATTCCCGGATGCCGGCGCTGCCATATATAAATGGATTGGCCATGTCGATTGCCGGATTCGGCTTTGTCCGGCAACGCCTGGTTAATGCGGTATGGGGAATGCTCGCCCTTGGTATTCTTGTTATTCCGGGAATACGGTACGGAAAATATCGCTCATGGATCTGGGGAGTCCTTGCCGTCACCGTGTCTCCCCTCTGGATGCATTATATCTGTATGGGTAAATCGTATTCTGCAGCAAATCTTTTCCTGATTATTGCCGTTTTGGGGATATTTCTCGACGGACCATTCCCCGTACGCCTGCTTCTTGCCGCCGGAGGAGGTATTCTGGCGGTGGGATGCCGGTTGAGTGTTCTGCCCGCAGTTATTATACTATGGGGTGTCTTTTTTATCGGCACCGGATCGCGAAAAGAGAAAGGTATTACCCTTGGCTCCATCATTGCCGGTGCAGCAGCGCTCTTTTTACCTTTTTACTTTGCAGCACCGGAAAACTTTTCATTCTGGAATCTCCACTATCACCTGCAGTCAACGTTTAACCGGAGAGGTTTGGAGCCGCTGCTGGAGGTATTTCATATATCGCCGATTGTTGTCATTATAATTGTGGTGGGGGTAGTGTATTCCTTTCTTAATGTTAAAAACTCGAAAGTGCAAACCGGTGGTGTGCTGCTTGCAGCCTGGATTGGTATCATTTTCCAGTTATGCCTGAAATCGTCATACGGTGAAAACGTGGTTCCCTTTATTGCAATGGGTTCGATTGCCTCGTTATCGGTTATACAATCGGAAAAATGGCTATTCTGGATTAAAATAGGTGTTGTAATATCACCCGGGGTCTATCTGTTTCTTGACGGGCCGGATACATCACAAAAATGGTCAGACATTGTCACCGAACCGGCGGCGTACATCAGGGCCAATACGGATCGAGAGGGAAAAATTCTGACACCATTTCCGTTAATTGCCGTGGAGGCCGACAGGGAAGTCTTTAAACGGGTGGAGATGGGAAAATTTGCCGTGACGCTGGAAATGGATAAAGCCCGGGCTGAACGACTTCATTTATTGACATTTGAGGAACTTTTACAGATAATCGAAGAACGGGAACCCGCTGCTATAGTGTTGACAAAATCTGCTTCGAGCTGGAATTTTAACTGGTCGGTACCGAGTCTGCAGAGTGTCCCGAAGGGAAAGGGAATGCTCTTTTACCGGTCAATAATGCAAAAGTATTCTGTGGTATTTGAAAATCAGATTTTCAGAATTATGGTGCCGGTAAAAGAGTGACACCACCCGTCATCTGCAGCATACAATCAAATACCGGGGTTACGGTAATGGGTTAACCTCTCATAATATATTTGTGTAGCCTTACACAGGCTCATATGCACCGGGTTTTTAAGTCTTTAAACCAAAAACCTTAAACCTTGAACCGGGTTTTTGATGATACGTACGATCTATATTCTTTTTGTTGTTTCCGGATTTGTCGGTCTGGTATATGAATCTATTTGGGCCCGCTATCTTAAGATGTTTCTGGGCCACTCTTCCTATGGGCAGATACTGACGTTGTTTATTTATATGGGAGGTATAGGCATAGGAAGTTTTCTTGGTGGTAAACTCAGCAAACGGTTACGAAATCCGTTTTATTTATATACGCTGGTTGAGCTGGGTATCGGTATCGGCGGCTTTCTTTACCATCCGTTATACAGGTGGTCAACCGAATTATTTTTCCGTTATATTCAAAGCCATACCCTTTCGCCGTCTGCCGTCAGTATGTCTAAAATCGGTATCTCACTAATCATCACCGCGCCTATGGCAATTCTTCTCGGGATGACCTTTCCCGCGCTGACTATCGGGGTAATGCGGATTATGCATGACGGTGGGAAGAGCTCACTTTCGCGATTGTATTTTACCAACTCGTTAGGTGCGGCTGTCGGAATACTGGCAACGTCCTACTGGCTGATTCCCGGATTGGGAACGTATGGGGCACTCGCTTCTGCAGCATCGTGTAACCTGCTTATTTCATTTGGTTTTATTATCATCAGTAAAAGAGCAGATTCGATTCTGGAAGAGAAGTCGGTTTCAAAGGAGAGGGCGGAAAAAGGTGTGCCCATAGTACCGACGAGCATGTCTCTGCAAAAACAGGTAATCTTCTGGCTTGCAGTTGGTGCATTTACCGGTCTGTCGTCATTTATCTATGAAATCGGCTGGATACGTTTGCTGAGTATGCTTCTGGGCTCGTCAACTCATTCCTTTGATATCATGGTGTCAGCTTTTATCTGGGGGCTGGCGCTTGGCGGGTGGTATGCAAAACGAATACTGCACAAATCGGATAATCTGGCACGTACCCTTGCCTGGGTGCAGGTGTTAATGGGGGTATGCGCCCTGTTCAGTATCTATCTGTACAAACCGTTTTTTCTTCTTATGAATAACTGGCATGGCCTGTTTCCCCGCACCGAATTCTATTACCCGGTCTTTTCAGTTTTTAAATACCTGCTCTGTGTATTGCTCATGTGTCCGACCAGTTTCTTCGCCGGTATGACTCTGCCGATTGTTACGTATATGTTAGTCACGGTAACCGGCAATGAAAAGTATACCGGCTATGTTTACGGGTGGAATACTATCGGGTCTATTGTTGGTGCCGTACTGGGCGGGCTCGTTCTCCTGCCGGGTATTCAGCTTAAGAATACCATTGCTTCCGGTGCGGTTATTGATATCGGTATCGGATTAATTATCGTGTACGTGTTTGTCACTGCACGCAATCACCGACGGATTTTGACGGCCGGTTCCCTCGTATTTCTGCTGCCGGTGTTTATCATGAGATTTAATCCCGTTATATTAACGGCCGGCGCGTATCGAAAAACAATCGATTTTTCTGTTGAAGCGAAGAAGAAGATACTTGTCCGCGACGGTAAAACCGCAACCATATCATTTCATGACGGGGG
>CAZIYW010000027.1:0-44949 GCA_964543525.1 uncultured Fibrobacterota bacterium
GTGCGATTACACCGTCAATTGCATCGGAAAATTCAATAAGGACAACACAGCCGACTGCCAGAAGAAGGTATACGGTGTTGGCTGTGTAAAGATTGTGATAAGTCGCTTTTACAAAAAAACAGGAGAAGAAAAGGGCCATAACCAGTCTTGAGGCGGTAACAATAATAGCTGGATTCATTGGAAAACCCTTTCCTGTGTCTTGTTATTTTTATTTTATCGGGTATGTATAAAATAATTACAGAAAGTGTTATACACGACTACGTTTTCGTATTATTTCTTGTTTTTACCTATCCAAAACCATATAATTTGTGTATACTGCGTCCGGTTTTCCGGTAGTTTCAAAGATTCCTGACTTGGAGATGTGTATGGAATTGTTGAAGAAGGTGGGAAAGAGTCTGATTATCGGGACAATAATGGGTATCATTATTGCGTTTATAACGAGTAAATTCGTACCAGATCTAATTGATCGTCTGGAAAATCAGAGTTACTATATGCGGTATTTCTGGAAATATATGGAACTCTCCAAGAAGGATGCTGAAGCTACTGAGCAGAAGGATGAGACCGGTATTTATATCGTGGATATTGATGACCGGAGCATGCATAAACTGGGTAATTACTGGAACTGGAACAGGTCGTACCATGCGAAGATGATAAATTCACTGAGTGCGCACTTTCCCGCCGCAGTTCTTTTCGATATAAATTTTTACGATCCTGAGGATAATCAGTATAAGAAAAGAACTGCTGAGTTGCTTGATCGGAGCAGGGAAGTGCACAACGAGGTAGAGCTTTCGGATGATGTCAGGAATTCTATTCTTTCTACCATCAATTATGACGAGCAGCTTATCGAGGCAACAAGGAAATCCGGGGTGGTCTATCATGGGGTGCGATTATCGTCCGAGCAGGATTATCCGGATGTGGGTCTTTCCGAGATTATGAAGCGTGCAACCATGGAATGGCACAAAAGCCTGAACCCTTCTTCCTGCATTGAAATACCGCCTGCTGACCGAAGTGTAATTAATAATGAAAAGACTATAATTGACGGTATATTCCCGGCCCTTGCCCGTGAAGCAAAAGCGGTGGGGCACTTAAATATGAATCCCAATGATGACGGTGTGATTCGAGAGGTTGATCTGTTATACGGATTCGGCAAAAACAAGCCGGTATATCCGCCAATCAGCATCAGGGTGGTAGCAACACTGTTCGGGACACCCAATGAAGAAATTAAGTTTAAGCCGCAAAAATATATCGATATTGGTACACCCTTTAAAATTTTTAAAGACAAAAAGGGTGTTATCAGTTTTTCCTATCCGAATATGAGCGTTTCGCAGGTAAAAGTAATTATTGAAAATGCGGATAAGATTAAAAAGCTGGCACCGGGTGAAGGTATAACGTTGACAACGCTTTTAAAAATTGGCAGGGATGAAGAGGGGAATAAATTTATATCATCATACTTTGGTGATTTTCCAAAGGAGGTTGTAGACATATTGCAGAAGAGTGATGTGGCATCATTTTTGACCATGGAGGTGGGAAGTTCGGCGGAGCTGGCTCCGGGCGTGGTCATTTCACGGGACTCTGATGTCGAATGGACGCTTCTGGCCCCCTATGGGTTCGAAGAATGGTATTTGACACAAGACAACCTCGAAATGGTTGCCCGGCTTGGATTTGATGAGTTTGATAAGGTAAAGAACGGGGAGACCAAGCTGATTTTTTATAACTTTACCGTGCAGAATAAAAACGGAAAACTTATTTCATCAATACCGGTACTGCGGGAAAATACACTGAGAGACTTGTGTGAATTGCAATGGAGTGATATTGAGGCGATGGAACCCGATACCCGTCGTGATATCGGTGATACTGTCCGGATTCCCCTGACTCCCTCTAATAAACATATTGTAACCTACTTCGGTAACCGGAGAGAACCTTTTAAATACTGGTCCTACTATGATATCATGGAGGACAGAATCCAGGGTGCGCTCGAAGGTAAAATTTATATTGTCGGCTCAACAGTTCCGGCTATGTTCGATATTGTAAACGTACCGGTGTCAAACGATTATCCGGGCGTTGAAGTACATGCATCCCTGATTAATTCGTTTATTACCAATACTTTTATCAAGCGTCTGGAGCCGTGGCAGGATTTTCTTATCCTCCTTCTTGTCGGTGTTGTTATCGGTATATTTGCCTATTTGTTAAAACCACTTGTCGGCGTCATACTTTCAGTAGTGTTTGTCTTTGCCTATTTTCTGGTCGCCATGACCCTTTTCGGTTCTGATAACCTCTGGATTGAAATTGTGCGGCCTATCCTGACAATACTTCTTACCTATGCGGTGGTCATGGCCTATCGCTATATCACCGAAGAAAAAGACAGAAAATTCCTGCAAAGCACGTTCAAGCAGTATCTCTCTCCGGAGCTTATTGATGCCATGTATAAAAGTAAGAAAATGCCGCAGCTTGGCGGCGAAGAAGGCGTGTGCACTGCCTATTTTACAGATATCCAGAGTTTTTCAACCTTCTCCGAGAAGCTGGGATCGCCGACCAAACTGGTTGAGTTGCTTAATGAGTATCTCACGGCCATGACCGATTCCCTGATGGCGCACTACGGAACCCTTGACAAGTACGAAGGGGATGCCATAATTGCCTTTTTCGGCGCACCCATGCGTATTGACGATCATGCACAGCAGGCATGCCTCACCGCCCTTGATATGCAGGAGCAGCTCGGGGCGCTGCGTAAAAAATGGGCGAGCGAAGGGAACAAGTGGCCTGAAATAGTCCACAATATGCGCATGCGAATCGGAATAAACAGCGGCCTGATTGTTACGGGAAATATGGGTTCCGCCGTCCGTATGAACTATACTATGATGGGCGACGCCGTGAACCTTGCCGCTCGTCTGGAGAGCGCCGCCAAACAGTATGGCATTTACACAATGATAAGCGATGTCACGTATAATATCGTGAAGGAGGAATTCGATGCCCGGCCCGTTGATAAAATAACAGTTGTCGGTAAATCTGAGCCTGTTGTAGTTTATGAGTTACTGGGAAAGAAAGGCAGCCTTGATGAAAATATGACAAAACTGATTGAAATCTATTCGCAGGGGCTTGAACTATTTTATTCTCAGAAGTGGGATGAAGCCATTGAAGTCATGACCCGGTGTGAGCCTATGGAACCGAATAGAAAAGTGGCTCCAGGGGGAATGAGCCCAAGCAGGAAAGTTATTGAATACTGCGAAATGTTTAAAGAAAATCCTCCGGGTGCTGACTGGGATGGTGTAATTAAGTTAACTTCAAAATAACAAGGAGTTGTAGATGCTTATCAAAATTATCCTGTTGCCATTTATGCTGGTGAAAAAGATACTGGGATTTATCCCGGGTCTTATCAAACTGTTTTTCTCGACAGTATTCGGTATAATTAAGTTTATAGTGGGACGGGTATTCGGTACCGCTTTCGGCGCCTTGATTGGGTTTCTTCTCGGCAGCAGCCATATCGGTGTCCGGCTCTGGAAAAAGAAGAAGAAAAAACCGGAAATTAAAAGTGAGTAATAAAACGCAATCCGATCTCTGAAAGAAATTTTTGCTTTCGTATTGAAATTTATCTATATACTAAAGGGAGGAACATTCTTCCGGTAACTTTTTTCAATACGACAGGTCCATGATAAGGCATACGTATTTTATACTACTCTTTTCGGCGTTACTCCTTTCGTCGCTTCCTGCCTTTTGTTACAGCGGCGGTTCTGATCTCATAATCACCATTAAAAATCTCTACCGTAATCAAAAGACCTTTAACGCACTGCAGGAAGATTATGTGCTCTCTGCAAAGTATCCCGCCCTTATTCACGGTATCATGCCGGTACGCCTGCCTCTGGGAATGACCAGGGAGGTTGCCATGCAGATACTTGAGGGAGACAGCCGTATTGCACATGTTGAGCCCGACTTTATTGTCCATTGTACCGGCGTGCCTAATGACCCCTATTTCGGTCTGCAATGGTCCCTGTACAATCCCGCAAATAAACGGGCCGATATAAAAGCGGTGGAAGCATGGCGGCTGCACCGGGGCAGCAGAAAGGTAATCATTGCTATTCTCGATACCGGTATCAATTATAAACATCCGGATCTTGCCCGGAATATCTGGACAAACCCGGAAGAAATTCCCGACAATGAAGAAGATGACGACAACAACGGTTTTGTCGATGATATACATGGGTGGGATTTTGCCTATGATACATCCGATCCGGATGATAGAAATTTTCACGGTACACACGTTGCCGGTATTATCGGCGCGGTGACAAACAACAACATCGGCATTGCAGGAATCATGCATGAGGTTTCTCTCATGGCGGTGAAAGGAATTATGGACGGCGGATGGGGATACACCTCAGACCTTATTGCAGGGATTTATTACGCAGTCGATAACGGTGCCCGTATTATCAATGCAAGCTGGGGCGGCGGCGGGTATCAGGAAGCCATGGTTGAAGCGTTGGCCTATGCGCGACAACACAATGTTATATTTGTTGCATCCGCAGGAAACTATTACCGGAATAATGATGAGTATCCCTTTTATCCGGCGTCCTATCCCTGTGAAAACATAGTATCGGTTGGCGCCAGTACCAATATGGACAGTATTGCGGTGTTTTCACATTACGGCCGATACTCGGTTGACCTGTTTGCACCCGGCCGGAGTATCATCAGTACGGCGCTGGGGAAAAGCTACCGGTACGGCACCGGCACCTCCATGGCAGCGCCCCATACGACCGGCGTGCTCGGCCTTCTCCATGCCGCCGATTCGTTAATGACGTACAGAGAATATATCGATATTCTCCTGAGTACGGTTGAACGGAAATCTTATATGGAAGGCTATTGTGTCAGCGGAGGACGGCTCAACGCCGTTAATGCACTGCGCCAGATTGTTGCCTCATATGACGGAGGATTCACTGCGGTTGATTTTAAGAAGAAAGTCATGTTGATTACTCATATTCTGGATTTACTTGAGCAAAAGGAAGGGGAAGATTAATCATGAAAGGATTTTACTGTGTCGTATGGTTCATAGCCCTGTCGGGAAGCCTCATTGCACAGACGGAAAAGGATATCAAGTTCTATAACCTTGAGAAAGAGTATCGAGAGACCTTTACCTATATCTATAAAGTTAACAATGCGGAAGCGTTGGAATTAAAACAGATTATTGCGGACATGCTCTCAATATATGGTTCTCTGTATGTAAATGAAGCAACCAATGAGTTATACATCACCGATGTTGAGGAAAAGATTGAGGACCTGAAGATCATCCTTCCCGGTCTTGATGTTAAAAATATTCGGGCCGGCAATAATCTTGTTTCGAAACGTATCTATCTGAAGCACGAGAATGTATCTGAAGTCGTCGGTATTATCAGGCATAAGCTGTCAAAAGACGGTAATGTGTATGAGGTCCCGAATCACAATGCGCTGGTTATTACCGATATCCCGAGTAAAATAACAGAAGTAACCGATGTGCTGAATCTTATTGATGTGCCCGTAACCCATATTGCCATTGAGATTACCGTGGTGGAATTCAACAATGAAGAGTTTTCAAAGCTCGGGATAAACGTTTTTAACTGGCTCCAGGGGTTAACTGTGCAGGCTGATCTCCACGGTGAGGAAGATATTCTTTTTAAAAACAGGGGGCGGTTTTATGTCCACTCGCGTGAGGAAGGTGAACTGCGGAAGTTTGATCATTACCTTGAAACGGATCAGGAGGCGGCATTACCCTACCATTTAAGTACGGAGATAAAAGTATCCGACCTGGTTAATTTTATCTGTGAGAATGCGGACGGCAGTGTATTGGCAAATACCCGGGTTATTACCCGGAATAATAAAGATGCGACAATCTATTCCCGTGAGATAATACCATTCCGCTTTTTTGAGAATGAGGACGCGTTCCAAAGCCGTTATGAGAGTGCGGTTATCGCCGGCATGACGGTAAATGTGCGCCCCATGGTACAGCAGGACAGCCTTATCAACCTTCGGGTGTACCCCCGGATATCGGATCTGGTTGGATGGAGCCCCAAAGGGATGCCTATTGTCTTTGAGCGCAGTGTCAGCACCGAAGTGAAAGTCAGGGACAATGCGGTGTTCGTGCTGGGCGGCCTGAAAAAGCGGGAAGCGGTCGATGTCCGTAGAGGAATTCCGGGTTTGAAAGATATCCCCGTATTGCAGTGGTTTTTCTCAGTGAAAAAAGAGGCGATTCTGGAGCGGGAAGTCCTTATTTTTATCAGGCCGACAACGAATGTTACCACGTCGGTTGATACAAAAGAATTCGGCAGGATCATGCAGAAGTATAATAAAAAGACTGAAGGGAAAATAAAACGGAAACGGGCGGAATAACTGCATTATTCAACATCGGTAACGGCCTCCACAATTCGAAGTACATGCAACTGCTTTTCGGGAGAAATTTTGTCGTATATTCCACCACCACCCGTTTCTTTGGCATATCCTTTGAGAATGTATTCTATGCTCTTCTTCACAACATCTTTTTCTGTTCCTTTATTCCACTCTGAAAATGCACCTATTTACATACACGAAAAATAAACACATTGCATCTTCGTACTCCTCGTAGAGCAATACAGTGCACGGCACTGTTTTCCTCTTGTAACACGTTATAGTATCTTATTATTATTGCACGTGAGAATGAATAATGCATATACGGTTGTGTGTGACGACCATGTGTCTGGTTGCTTTTTCTCTTTCCGCTGCAATTACGGTAACCCGCGATTCACCCCAAAAATTTTCTTTTATTTTTGAGATGGAGGATTTCACCGTTGCCGCAAGCAGGACAGGAGAGCGTGTCTATTCGCGTGTTTCTTTTCGGGAATCGAACTGCCGGTTGTATGATGCCGGAAACGTTGCATTACCGGCACAATCACTGTATGTCGGTGTCCCGTGGGGCGGGAAGGCGCGAATACAGTTTGTGTCTCATAAAGTAAAGACTGTAGTGCTTGAGTATCCCCTGGAACCCGACAGTACGGGATTGCACTCCATGGAAAACAACACACCGTCTTTTAACAATCCCTGGATGTCAACGGTTTCCTATGTGGCCATGCGAAGAATGAGAACGGCGCATTTCTTTATCAGGCCATTTTTATACGATCCGGAAACACACACCCTGCGCATCCTGCAGAAGGGTACCTGTGTAATTGAATTTCCTTCATCTACACTGCTGCGCGGCATGTCGCGGCGGCCGGAAGGTGCTTTCTATGCTATGCTTGAAGAACAGGTGCTGAATTACTCGACAGCAGTTCGGTGGCTGAAACCGCAGGGACGCGTATCACGCCGACGACTGTTACCGTCGGTACTTCCCGCAGGTGAAACTATGGTACGGTTTGATATCGGTGACGGCAATGTCGGTGTAAACGAGTGCACCTCGAAAGAGAACGGTATCGTGAAAATTGTTCCTGATAATGTCCGTCCGTTAGGGAGTCCGCTGTTGATACAGTCACTGAGTCTCTTCGGGGCCGAGCGTGCGGAGCTTAATGATACTGTCCCGCGGTATGAAGCTATTCCGGACGGCGCCGTTGAAATACCGCTGATGCGGGTCGATCAAAACAACAACGGCTATTTTGACGGGAATGATTATCTTCTTGCTTACGTGACCGGCACCTCAGACTGGTATTACAGCAGTGCTGCCGATGAGTACCGGTATCAGTATAACCGTATGGTAAATAAGCGGCATTACTGGATTCGGCGCAAAGGAGGAACCGCGCATATTCTTCCCTTTGGGTGTTCAGGTGTACCGACGGCGACCGTATCGGTATATGAAAATCCGGTGCGGTTTAAGCGATCCGTATATCTTTTGACTGACAGTGAAACCAAAGGCAGTCTGAACTGGATATGGAGACGGTTAAGCAGGAGTAGCCCGAGTTTTTCCTATACCCTATCCCTGCCGGATTGTAATACGCAGTATCCCGGCTATATCCGGGAGTATCGCGGCTATGCAAAGTACTACACGCTCGCTGTCATGTTCGGCGATTCGGTGTTGAGTGACGCTACGGATTGGCGGCCGGTATATAACTGGCGTGATTCGGTAGTGACCTTTACCATGGTACAACCCTCGGAATCAACCTATTATGAGCTGCAGAGCTTTGACGTCAGGTACACGCGGAATCTTGATATGGCGGGGAAGCAGACGCTCCGTATATATTCTCCTGCGGAGCCTGATTCGGGTATTGTCAAGTATCAATTGTGCAATATCCCGAATACTCTGACCTATATTTTCCGGATTTCTTCGGATGAGCGATCGGTGCACCTTGTTGATACTCTGTCTGGCGGTGGTACCGCCGGATGGGTTGACACGGCGGGTATCGGTATACAGTACTTTGTGTGTGCCGAAGCGGGACTGCAGACGGATATCGCATTTTATACCTATCATGCATCGAACGCCGGCCCAACCGATCAGGTAATCACAAACCTTCGGGATACACGGAATGCATCAGACTACTGTATTATAACGCATAGTGAGTTCATGGAGGCCGCAAAAGAGCTGGCCGGGCACAAAAAGTCTCTCGGCCGGTTCGGGTATCCGAAAATTGTGGATGTTAACGATATATTTCGTGAGTTTTCCGGCGGGAAAGGGGAACCCGGTGCGATACGGAATTTTCTTCTCTATGCCTCACATTACTGGACTCCGGTTTCAGCAGGCGCGGATCCAGGCCCCGATTATGTCGTTCTGTTCGGATTGGGCCATTACGACTTTAAAAATTATGATACGCAGGAAACAAATTTTGTGCCGCCGGCATTGATATATATGGGCTCCGTGTCCAAGTGTGTTGAGGATTATTTTGCCTGCATTGATACGGGAACAATTGTAAAGAGTACTGATGTGGCGCCGTCACTTTTTCTCGGTCGTATCCCGTGTGCCGATGTGATTAATGCACGGAATGCAGTAAATAAGATAATTGAGATGGAGGGGGAGGATGCTGACCGGGGACCGTGGCGTAACCGTCTTCTGCTTGTCTCTGACGACGATCGCCAGGGCCTGGAAAAGGATAATCTCGATCACTACCGCGGGAATGAGGAGATTGAGGTAATTGTCAGGAAGCTGCGGCCGGGGATTGAGGTGCGAAAAGTAATTCTTTTTGAATATACGTGGAATGAGTTGTACCAGAAACCCGAAGCCGCTGCCGCATTGCTTAATGAGATTAATAACGGGGTTGCGGTGGTAAACTATTTCGGTCACGGCAATCAGAGCGCCTGGGCCGATGAAGGGGTGCTCAATAAAGACGAGGTGATCAATTTAACCAACGATAAACGGTATCCCGTTGTTAATTCCTTTTCCTGTTCCGTCGCCTATTTTGACAAGCCAGATATGACCAGTCTGTCGGAGGTGCTGGTGACCTTGCCCGATGCCGGTGCTATCGCTGCCATAGCGAGTACACGGACAGCCTACGCCACTAATAATGAGCTTATGGCGAAAGAGTTCTTTCGTATCTTCTACCGAAACGGTGTACCTCTGACTCTGGGGCAGGCGTACAGCCTTACCAAGCAGGCAAGGAATCTGAAGAATTATGTGCTGCTCGGAGATCCGTCACTTATGGCCGTGCATATTGATGATTCGGTGGCATTAACGGTTACCGATGAGCAGTCGATACCGACCGATTCGATTAATGCTTTGCAGACAATTTTTGTCAAAGGGGAAATCCTTCGAGATGGTATTTTGAATTCCTCGTTCGGTACTGATGAACAACCGGCACAGGTACAGCTTGGACTGTATAATCCGATACAGGATTCGGTGAAGCGTAAGGACGGCGGCACCTTTTCGGACCCGCCCCCGGTATATCGTCTGCCGGGCACACCGGTATTTATCGGCGCTCTTGAGGTTACAGGAGGGAAATTCGAGCAGAAAGTACTGATACCGCGCAATGTCGCCCTTAAAAAACCGGGTGTCAGCCTCACCGGCTATGCGTGGTATGGAAGCGATCTGGCGCTGGGGTATAAGGGCGATTTGTTTTTTAAAGGTTCTGTAGTTAGTCAAATTACTGATAATGAAGGCCCGCGCATTACGGTGCGGCCGGTCTATGATACAACGGTCTGGGATGCGCCGGTTGGTTTTACCGATAAAATCAGCTCTTTTCTGCCGCTTGAATGTGAAATATGCGTCTGGGATGAGCACGGTATTGATGTTTCCGGCATAGGCCCCGATGAAGGCCTGAACTTTGAAATTAAAGGCGTGTGTAAAGAGAATATTAATCATAAATTCAAATTCTACGAAGGGGAGTTTACCAAAGGACATGCCAATGTCGTTCTGCAATCTGAAGATAACATCAAAGCGGGCGTCTACACGATGACCATTACCGCACAGGATTTGCTCGGCAAGGTTTCGAAGCGGGATTTTGATCTGGAGATACTTGAAGATCAGGATTTCAAACTCGGCCATGTGTTTAACTATCCCAATCCGGTGAGAAGGGGGCAGAGTACCCGATTCTATTTCTATCATTCGAATACGTCAAAGACGAAACAGAACAACACCGACGTTACGTTAAAAATATTCACACTGTCTGGTAAGCTGATACGCGTTTTTTATGATGTCTATAACGGCCAGGTGTGGGATGTAAAAGACCAGCGGGGTAATCCGTTACCGCCCAATGTCTATTTATACCGGATAACCGCGAAAATGGACAACGCCGGCCTGGACGGCAGTGAACGAATCGTGAAAAGTCCGGTAAAGAAGCTGGTTGTGTATCCACATTAGTTTCGGTTATCGAAAACACCATTCAAACAGTATGCTACTCAGGTAAAAAGTATCCTCCGTTATACTATCCCGGCCCTAAAATCATTCCCACCATTGCAATAATTCTTATTACTGTATATAATTTGAAAGTAGCGGAAATCGTAGTTCCTGTGGTATGAATCCAAACCGGAGTGATACATGCGGGCACTTCGCAAACAACTTTTAAAAATTCAGCGGGCATCCTATAGGAAAAACCTGAAGCGCATTGAGGAAACATTAACCCCGGATGCGTCTGTTGATCGTTATTCCGGCGAGTATCACCGGTATCTGCGCCGGTATAGGGCAATATCTTCAAAAGCTGAGCTGTTGAAGCGGATTCTTACCAGCGATATTGTCTTCCATGGTGATTATCATACCCTTAACCAATCTCAGCGGGCGGCGCTGCGGATTCTTCGCGAAATAGTCGGTAAACGGGACATTATTCTCTGCCTCGAAATGTTCCATGCGGAAGATCAGCGATTTCTTGATCAGTACATGCAGAAGGATATAACCCGCAGGGAGCTGTTAAAAAAAATCAAGTACCGCAAAAAATGGGGGTACAACTGGGAGAACTGGAAACCGGTCATAGATTTGTGTAGGAAGAACGGTATTCCCATTATCGGAATAAACTCCGAGCACCCGAACAGACGAAATTCGCTGAAATTACGGGATGTTTTTTCATCGAAGATTATCGGTAAGCTGGTTATTCAACATCCTGATACCCTGATATATGTTGTGGACGGGGATTATCACATTTCTCCCAACCATCTGCCGTATCAGGTTGAAAAGCGTCTGAAGGAATTTGATGTTGCGGTAAAGCGAACGATTATCTATCAGAATGCTGCGAATCTTTACTGGCAGCTTGCGGATCAGAACAGGGAAGAAACAAATGTTCTGCTTATTAGTCCGGACAGCTTTTGTATTATGAATACTACACCGGCCAATAAACTGCAGTCATATATAAACTGGCTTGAATACAGTATTGATGCATACTACCCGGTTCAATCCGATTGGGAGGAAGTACCCGAGGAGACGGATAGTACATCGATTCCATCAATTGTGAAAACGATCTGCAGTGTTCTTGAGCTTCCCTATCCCGAGGATGCTGTGGAGCGGCTGGAAATCTTTTACGGCAGTAATCTTGATTTCATGGGAATAGTAAGCCGTTCATCACAACTGGCGCCGATGCTGCCTTCGATACGGCAGAAGATTAAAAACGAAGAAGCCTTTCTGCTGGAGTATGAGAAGAATCGTGAAAATGCCTACCTTATATATTTGCCCAATTCAAGTCTTAATATGGCGGCTGAGGAGGCTGCCCATTTTTTAAATGCAGCGCTGCGGGGAAGGCAGAAAGGGAGAATAAAACCTTTTGATGCATTTTATGTCACAGTAATTACTGAGGCGCTGGGATTTTTCGGCTCAAAGCTTATCAATGAGAAACGAAAGGTACAAACCCGAAACAGAATGCGCCAGTATATCGGCTCATTTAAAAAGAAAGCCCCTTCAAAGGAAGAACGAAGGAAAATACATCTGTGTCGTTTACTGCTAAAACATAGGTATCTGGAGAATGTATCCCATCACCCGGCCGATTATAAAGCGAAATTTAAAGAGATTTTTCGTGCCCGTACCCGGTTGCATCGTGAATTCGCCACCCGGCTTGGTTATATGCTGGGAGATAAATTGTATTATGGGGTGAAAAAAAGAAAATTTTCGCTTCGGGAAATAATTGATCTTTTCAGCAAGTCTTTTACTGCTCCAAACGAGGCTTTTGTAACCTATTGCAGCCTCTCCGCACGAGTGGCACGAAAAAAAATCCGTCAACCGCAGGATGAATAATCGGGTAATTTTAAAGATTTAATTGTCTCTCTTGTTTACTATCACCTTTATAAGTTATTTTGGACATCTCAATATTTTGAAAACTGCAAATATCTTGTACATTATTCCTTATTAATTTCAGGAGGATTCATGAAAACCTATTTTACCTCAGAAAGTGTATCAATGGGACATCCCGACAAGGTTGCCGATCAGATTTCAGATGCTGTTCTGGATGCCATGATTGCTCAGGATCCCAATTCCCGTGTTGCCTGTGAAACCCTGGTAACTACCGGGCTGGTGGTCGTTGCCGGTGAGATAACCACGAAAGCGATTGTTGATATACCTTCCGTAGTTCGTAACACCATCAAGGAGATTGGTTACACCGATCCCATGAGCGGCTTTGACTATGAAAACTGCGCAGTCATGGTGACGCTTGATAAACAGTCGCCCGATATATCCCAGGGCGTTACTGCGGGACAGGGATTACACAAAGAACAGGGCGCCGGCGACCAGGGCATGATGTTCGGTTATGCCTGTAATGAAACACCTACCAAGATGCCAATGGCCATCCATCTGGCACATCGTCTCGTTGAGGAACTCGCACGGGTTAGAAGAAAAGGTATTCTGCCGTATCTCCGCCCCGATTCCAAATCACAGGTTACGGTTGAATACGACGGGTTAAAACCGGTACGGGTCGATACGGTGGTTATTTCCACGCAGCATTCGCCGGATGTTAAATACGCCACTATCAGGAAGGATATGATTGAAAAGGTTATTAAAAAAATTATTCCGGCTAAATTCCTTGACAAGAAAACCGTATATCACATCAATCCGACCGGTCGCTTTGTTATTGGCGGCCCCAAAGGAGACTGCGGCCTCACCGGTCGAAAAATCATTGTAGATACGTACGGCGGCTATGGCGCGCATGGTGGAGGCGCTTTTTCCGGAAAAGATCCTTCAAAAGTGGACAGAAGCGCAGCCTATGCAGCGCGCTGGGTCGCAAAGAATGTTGTTGCTGCGAAGCTTGCCACCCACTGTGAACTCCAGGTCGCTTACGCTATCGGTATTGCCGATCCCCTGTCTATCCATGTCGACACCTATGGTACCGGTGTCTTGCCGGATGTTGAAATTACCAAAATTATAGAAAAGGTCTTTGATCTCAGACCGTCGTCAATTATCAAACAACTTGATTTAAGACGCCCCATTTTCCGTGAAACTGCCCGACATGGTCATTTCGGCAGGATGGGAAAAACGTTTACCTGGGAACAGGTGAATAAGGTGGATGAGTTGCGCAAAGCGGCGAAATTGAAATAGAAATCGGGACACGATATATATTGCCTGTTAAGGGACATGGAGTGTATCTATGTCCCATTTTTTTATGTATATTACTATAGTCAGGCTAAATAAACAGCATATATTTTACGTAGTGATCATATGGATGTACAATTATAGTATATAGTAGATTTTTACTCCTGTGAAAGTCCAAAAAACGGTCTGTTCATTTCATTCCAGCTGAGGTTGAGATCACATAATGCAGGTAAAACATCTTATCGCGATAGTGGCTGTTTTCTGCTTTTCCGTTTCTGCATCCATTACGATTACGGAAAACTCTGCCCAAAGGCTTTCGTTTATATTTGATATAGAGGATATTACTCTAGCGACGTATAAAAAGGGTGACAGTACCTATTCGCGTATATCTTTTCAGGAATCAAATTGCCGCCTTTACGGTGATGGGGAAGTTTCACTGCCCTCAAAATCACTCTATGTAGGCGTACCGCAAACGGGTGAGATACAGATACGTTTCATATCGCAGGCAGTAAAGCGAATCGCCCTTGACCATCCGTTACCTTCGGATAGTGCGGGATTTCACTCCTATGAAAATGTTACACCACCCTTTACTAATCCGTGGGTGTCGACGGTAACCTATATCCCTATGCGGCGGATGAGGACGGGGCACTTCTTTATCAGACCTTTCATGTATAATCCGGAGACACATACGGTATCTGTTTTACAAAAGGGAACATGCACTATTATCTTTCCTGCCGGGGCGAAGAAGCACGGTGGTGCACAGCCTGAAGGTGATTTCTATGCAATGCTTCAGAAGCTGGTTCTCAATTATCCGGTAGCGGTCCACTGGCTGGAATCTGAGAGAAGAACACGACCAAAACGGCTGATGGAATCGGTACTGCCCTTTAATGAAAATATGGTTCGCTTTGATAACGGCGACGGCAACAGCGGGGTCAATGAGTGTACCTCTGAGGAAAATGGTATCCTGAAGATAATCCCCGGCGATCTCTCTTTTCTGGGCAGCTCCCTGCAGATTAATAAGATTAGTCTCTTTGGCGCACAGCGGGAGGAACTCAACGATACGGTACCAAATTATGAATCTATTCCTGACGGTGCGGTTGAAATCCCTCTTATGCGGGTCGATCAGGATAATGATGGATATTTTAACGGTAATGATTATCTGCTCGCGTATGTTACCGGAACATCCGACTGGTACTATGACAGTTCTGAAGATGACTATCAGTATCAGATGAATCGAATGGTGACCTACCGTCACTACTGGATTCGTAAGAAGGGCGGCAGTAAGAATATCGCCTCTTTTACCTGTTCAGGCAGCCCTGTGAGTGCCATATCACAGTTTGAGAATCGGATTCGCTTTAAAAGGTCGTTATCCCTTATGACGGACGGTGAAGGCAAAGGCGGCATCGAGTGGATTTGGCGGAGGCTGGACAAAGGATCCCTGAGTTTTTCCTACACCCTTTCCTTGCCGGATGTCAACACCATGTATCCGGGATATATTTTTGAGCATCGTGGAAATTACTCCTCTTCGTATACCCTCGTCATGACTTTCGGTGATACGGTTTTGAGTGATACGACAAAATGGCGGCCCTTTACCAACTGGAATGATTCGGTGTTGACTTTTAAAATTGTGAATCCTTCGAAATCGACCTTTTATGAGCTGCAGAGCTTTGATGTCCGGTATACGCGGAATCTGGATATGACCGGGAAACATACGTTGCGTGTTTTTTCACCCCTGGAACCTGATTCGGCTATTGTGTTATATCAATTGACGAATCTGCCGGCGCTGAAAACGTACATCTTCAGGCTGTCGTCCGATGAACGTGCCGTGCATCTGATTGATACCGTTCGAACCGGCGGTACCTATACCTGGCTTGACACTGCCGGCATAGGTGTCCAGTACTTCATTTGCACAGACTCCGGCCTGATAACCAGTCCGGCGTATTTCAACCATTATGCCTCAGTATCTGACCCGAGCGGAATCGAAATCACCGACCTTCGAAATCCTGCCAATAAGGCGGATTATATCATTATTACTCACAATGAATTCAAAGAAACGGCAAAGGGTCTCGCTACCCATAAAAATAGTATAGACAAGTTTTCCAGTGTTAAAGTCGTTGATGTCAATGATGTTTTTCGTGAATTCTCCGGCGGGAAATTCGAGCCGGGAGCAATACGGAATTTTCTCCTCTATACTTCTTATTACTGGACACCGATTACCGCCGGCAGTGATCCCGGGCCTGATTATGTGGTCCTTTTCGGTCTTGGCCATTATGACTATAAAAATTACGATACCCAGGAGAAAAATTTTATACCGACTTCGCAGATACGCATACAGTCCGCCTATAAATGTGTTGAGGATTACTTCAGCTGTCTTGACACGGGAACTTATGTAAAGGATAATGAGGTTTCACCGCAGCTGTTTCTCGGCCGGATACCTGCCGGAAATACGGTTGAGGCGCAGAATGTGCTTAAAAAGATAATCGAGATGGAAGGGGCTGAAGCTGACTGGAGCGCCTGGCGCAACAGAGTGCTGCTTGTCTCTGATGATGACCGACAGGGCTTTGAAAAGGATTTTATCGAGCACTACATCGGTAATGAGGATATCGGTATCGGTATTGAACAGCAGCAGCCGGCCACTGAAGTGAGAAAAGTCATTCTCTTTGAGTATGATTGGAACGAGCTGTTTCAGAAGCCGGAAGCCACGGCCGCCTTATTGAATGAGATAAATAACGGAGTCGCGGTGGTAAACTATTTCGGCCATGGAAACCAGAGTGCCTGGGCTGATGAAGGGATACTCAATAAGGACAAGGTGGTTAATTTTACCAACTACAAGCGATATCCGGTGGTTAATTCCTTTTCCTGTGCCGTCGCTTATTTTGACAAACCCGATATGACCAGCCTTTCCGAATTAATGATAACCACCGCTGATGCCGGCGCTATTGCCACTATTGCGAGCACTCGAACGGCCTTTGCAACGAAGAACACCGATATGTCAAAGGAATTCTTCAGAATTTTCTATGAGAACAACACCTCATGGACGCTCGGGCAGGCGTATGCCTTAACCAAGCAGACCGAGAACCTGAAACACTATGTCCTGCTGGGTGATCCCTCCATTCAGTTTGTCAATATAACCGATTCGGTCGAATTGACCGTTACTGATGAAGAGGGCTCTCTGCTCGACACTATTAAGGCTTTGCAGACTATTGTCGTTTCCGGGAATGTTGTTCGCAACGGGATTACCAATACCGCATTCGGGACCGGAACTATACCGGCATATGTGCAGATAGGATTATATAATCCGGTGCAGGATTCGGTAAAGCGCAAGGATGGCGGTACCTTTTCTGATCCGACGTATCGTTTGCCGGGAACACCGGTTTTTGTCGGTGTTCTTGAAGTTTCGCAGGGTCGGTTCCGGCAGAAAGTACTGATTCCGCGCAACGTGACGTTCAAAAAACCCGGGGTAACCTTAACTGCATATGCATGGAATGGAACGGAATTTGGTTTGGGCTATAAAGGCGATCTGGTATTCTTTGGCTCCGAGGTTAATCAGATTACCAACAATGAAGGACCGCGGATTACGGTGCGACCGGTCTATGATACCACCCTCTGGGACGCTGAAGTCGGCTTTACCGACAAAATAAGCTCATTTCTCCCGCTCGAATGTGAAATAGCGGTATGGGATGAACATGGGATTGATGTTTCCGGTATCGGGCCGGATGAGGGGCTCACCTTCGAGGTGTCGGGAGTAATGAAGGAAAATATCAATAATAAATTCCAGTTTGAGGGCGGGCAGTTTACAAAAGGACATGCCAATATTGTGCTTGAGTCCGAAGATAGAATTGAAGCCGGTGTGTATGACATGATTATAACCGCCCAGGATCTGCTCGGTAAAGTCTCGAAACGGGAATTGACCCTGGAAATCCTTGAAGAGGAGGATTTTAAACTGGGACATGTATTTAATTATCCTAATCCGGTTAGACTGGGACAGAGCACACGATTCTATTTCTATCATTCAAATACTTCCCTGACGAAACAGAATAATACAGACGTTACATTAAAGATATTCACACTATCGGGTAAGCTGGTACGTGTTTTTTATGATGTATACAATGGTCAGGTATGGGATTTAACCGACCAGAGAGGGCGTCTGTTACCGCCAAATGTTTATTTATACCGGGTGACTGCCAAAATGGACAATGCCGGACTGGACGGCAGTGAGCGTGTTGTAAAAAGTCCGGTGAAGAAACTGGTTATATATCCGCCCCGGTAATATTCTATTGAGATCGCTACTCTTTCTCTCTTATTCGATCGATTATTTTTTTTAGTGCATACAGCGTATCCTGTATACCCGCATTGGTAATTGAAGATATAGGAAGCCATCCTTCAGGCAGGCGCTTGGAAACATTCTTGTGAATAAGATCGATTTTGGTCAGCAGGTAGCATTTTGGTTTTTCTGCGAGCGTCGGGCTGTACTGCCGGAGTTCTTCCATAAGAATTGCCGCTTCTTTCTCGGGATTGTCCGCTGTGGCTTCAACCATAATGGCAAGAACGCGGGTTCGTTCAATATGTTTCAGGAATCGTATTCCCAGACCTTTTCCTGTATTTGAGCCTTCAATAAGTCCCGGGATGTCCGCAATGACATAACTTTCAAAGTCATCAGGGGTTTTTACAATCCCGAGGTGCGGTTCGGTAGTGGTGAAGGGGTAGCCGGCTATTTTTGGATGGGCATGGGACACGGTTGCCAGAAAGGTTGATTTGCCTGCATTGGGTCTTCCCACCAGTCCGACATCCGCCAGTACTTTCAGGACAAACCGCAGTTTTTTTTCCTCACCCGGTTTTCCGTATTCAGCCTGATCCGGATTTGGATTCTTCCTGCTTGCGAGTGAACCGTTTCCCCGGCCGCCTCTTCCGCCCCGGGCGATAATATTTTTTTTGTTCGGCGCCAGACAGTCGCAGAGGATCTCTCCGGTAGCCGTGTCGGAAATGACCGTTCCCAGTGGAACGGGGATAACAATATCCTTGCCCTTTCTGCCATGTTTATCGGAACCTTTTCCATGCTGGCCGCGCTCAGCTTTGTATGAACGGTGATACGAAACATCCTGCAGAGTCTGTACATGGAGGGACCCTCTGACAAACACATGACCGCCCCGGCCGCCGTCTCCTCCGTTGGGTCGTCCCCGCGGTTTATATTTCTCCCGCAGATAGGAGAAACAGCCGTTGCCGCCGTCACCGGCCTTTACTTTTATTACTGTTTCATCAATAAACATGACACTGAAATGGCTGTAATTGCTTTTATGATTCTTTTTTTGATGATGTGCTCTTTGTATCGGATGCTTTCTTTGCCGATCCTTTTGCCGCCTCTGATTTTGAATCAGATTTCCCTTTGTCCGATGATGAAGAAGATGGGCCGGCCGTCTCCTTCGCCGCAGCTTGCTTGTATGATTCTGAACGATAATCCGTCTGGTAAAAACCGGATCCCTTGAAAAGAAAACCTGCACCGGGCGAAATTATCCGGTACACAATACCATTGCAGTCATGCTTCGGACAGGTCTTTAACGGTTCGTCGGTGATGCTCTGGAATTCCTCAAATTGATGGCCGCACTTCTTGCATTTGTATTCGTATGTCGGCATACCCTGTTTCACTCCTTCTAAATTACACCTGAGAAAGTAATCTCATAAATGAAAACGGTACATAAAATAATTTTTGGAAAAAAAATGTGCTTTATTGCCGGTATTTGCGTTTCATTGCCCGTATATCCCGGTAAACGAGATATATATTTTACTTTTATCAGCCGGTGCATCAGATAGTATGCATTGTTGTAAAGAACCGGCATGCGGATTACTCTTATCAATACTGTTTTCCTTCCGGGAACTCGTTGTGGACAAGAAAGTATTAAACCATCCTTTCACTGTTGCGCTTTATTGTTTGATACTTACCGTGGGTGTATATCTTCTTTTTTCTCCCTGGGAGCGATGCGGCTTCTTCTTTGATGATGCAAATTTTGCCCTTGGTGCGCAGTCATTCTCACTGATCGATACCCGCCCTCACCTGCCGGGATATATTCTGCATATCATGTTGATACGGTTATTTCGCCTGTTTACCGGCAGCGCATTTTCAGCAATGACGTTGTTGTCGGCTCTCTATTCAGGTCTGGCAATGGGGATATTTTTCCTGCTTCTCAGGAAATGGGCCGATAGAAAAGATGCGCTGGTTATTGTGCTTTTTACCGTCACCAATCCTGTAGTATGGTTTTATGGCTGCAGTACCGAAATCTACTCTTTTGATCTGTTTTTCAGTATTACGCTTGTATATCTGGGACTATCTGCGCGGTGGATATACATCCTACCGGTATTTGCAGCGCTGGGCGCCGGGATCAGACCGAGTTCGGCTATACTGCTTTTCCCCTTGTATGTGTATCTGTGGTATGCGCATTACAAAGGACATGCCATGAGTTGGAAAAAATGTTTACTCGCACATGGTGTCGGTCTCGTTGCGGCCATTGGATGGCTATACCCGTTACTCCGATCCGCAGGAGGGGTGCGCCGTTTTCTGGCGCTATATAAAACCCATGACCCAATGGATCCCCTCACCGTGCCGCAGAATCTGTATCGTTTCATTTCATTCAATTATACAACCGGTATTTCCCTTGCCGTAGTTCTTGGAATGACGGTACTGTTTAGTAAGCGGGGGGAAAAAAAGCATGATGCACAGGCCGGCAACAGAAAGGGACAGTATCTACTTGTTGTAAAGCTACTGCTTTTCTGGATGATTCCCCCGTTGTTACTCTTTCTCTTTTATGCCTATTCAAAGGGATATATACTATTACTATCGTGCGGTATCAGCTGTGTCGCATTTATTTTACTCCGAAGGTATACCTGCCGGAGAAAGCTGTTAATCATTCTCGCTATCCTGCAGTCCGTTTATTTTATTTTTACCCCGTATATCTCGCCTGATATCGACAGTTACCTGGGACGCCGTTTCAGGAAAAAGGGGGTGGCGGCAATCTGGTTTGATCGGATTCGGGCGGTATATCTTATGGGGCAATCGCGTTACCGGTATCTGGAGAAGGTGGATATGCTGGTATCCGCCATTGCCACTGCCATCAAACACAATACTGACGATCCTTTTTACAAAAAAGAATATTTGTTAATCGACCCGACCTGCCCGGTGCTCGTCAGGTCGCTGCAGGTGAAGCATCCCCACGTTCATTTTGCCGGTCTGGATGTTTATGACAGCACGCGTTTTTTCAGTTATAACGCACTATCATTTGCTAATGAAACGGGTGGTATCCGACGACTGCTGCAATCCTGCCTGATATTCGGCAGGACCGATGTTATTACCCGATTTGATCTTGGCCCGCTTATTAAAAGAAAAGACTATGGTGAGTTTTCATTGTATTATTACACGGGCGAGGCTTTTTCGCAGGGAGCGGTTCCGCATGAGACCCTGTTCCAGCGTTACTGATGCCGCACCGATTATTCGGGTACTTTGGCAAACAAATCATAGTCGTCCGCGTCAATAATCTGCACCTCAGTGAAACTGCCGACAGGTGGGTTGCCGTTAATCAGAAATACCTGTCCGTCAATCTCCGGCGCATCACCGGATGTCCTTCCCCTGAAAGCGAAGTCGGAGATATCACTTATTTCGTCAATAATAATTTCAGTAGTCGTGCCGATGCGTGCAGAACCGATTTCTCTGCTGATTTCCTTCTGTACAGCCATAAGCGTTTCACATCGATTGCGAACCGTGCTGTTTCGCGGACGCGGTGTTATGCAGCAGGCTTTGGTCCCTTCTTCGGGAGAAAACGGGAACACGCCCATCTTCTCAAATCGGGCCCACTCGATAAAGTCACACAGCTCCTGAAAATGTTTACGTGTTTCCCCGGGAAAGCCGAGTATAAAGGCTGTCCTGATTGTTGCATCGGGAACCCGGTGGCGTATGCGCTCAATTGTATGGTAGATTTCTTTTGAACCGGGCGGAATACGGTTCATTGTTCGTAAAATCGGATCAGCGATATGCTGCAAAGGCATGTCGAAATAGGGGCAGAGGCGTTTTTCGGATGCTACCAGATCTAGCAGGTCATCACTGATATACCGGGGATGTAAATACATCATCCGTATCCAATGAAAATCAGTAGTACGGAGAAGGGTTTCAATGAGGTATGGCAGCGATGAGTCTATATCACGCCCGTAAAAAGAGGTGTCCTGAGAAACAATGATGCATTCATGCACCCCCTGCGCTGAAAGCCATTGTGCTTCCTCCTGAATAGCAGCCACAGTGCGGCTTTTAAAAGGTCCCCTGATTGAGGGAATAATGCAGTAGCTGCAGCGATGCGAACAGCCGTCGGAAATTTTAAGGTACTGGGTCGCCTGCGGCGCCGGCAGTGCACGTTTGAATGAGAGAATGCCTGCCTTGTTAAAATAGTGGTCAAGTTCCCGATTCCAGTTGCTGACACCGAGCCACAGGTCAACTTCAGGAAATTGATTTCGTACTTTCTCCCGGTACCGTTCGGAGAAACAACCTGAAACGATAAGCGTGCTGCACGACCCGTCGTTTTTATATTCCGCCATCTCCAGAATGTTATGTATTGCTTCTTCAGTAGCTTCCTGAATGAAAGTACAGGTGTTGACAATAATTATATGTGCCTGTGTAAAGTCATCAACCACGGAGAATCCACAGCGCTCGAGATAGGCGAGTATAGAATCACCGTCAATGAGATTTTTGCTGCAGCCGAGATTGTTAAGCGCGACGGTTTTCATGGAATACGTGCCCGTATAAAAGAAAAAAGGATTTCGCCGGAAAACGAAATCCATGATAATTCAGTATAAATAGAATGCTACTGTTTTTACCAGCCAGAGGTATCGGCACCCCATTCATCCTCCGTTTCACCCCATTCATCCTCTAAGGTTGTGGTACCGGTTTCGGGTGTTGTCTGAGGAGTTGCCGGTTCAGATGTCACCGGTGCAGTGACATCTGGAGTCGTTGCGGGTTCAGTCTGAGGAGTTGCTGTTTCGGTGGTTCCCCATTCATCGGTTGTCGTTGTCGGTGTTGTTTGAGCAGGACTCCATTCCTCAGCAGGTTCGGTCTGAGCGGGTTCTGAAGTGTAGCCGCTTTCGTAGCCTCCTCCGCTGCTCTGACCAAGCCCCTCATAGCCTCCCATACCGACATTATCATTCGAGCGGTTGTCAACCCAGTATTCATATCCTTCCGGAGTGAGATAATTTTCAGCGAAGTCCTTTGCCAGCGAGACACCGTTAAACCCGCCGATACGAATACGGTGGTAGGTGCCGATAAGCTCCGGTGTCGGGTTGTCAACTGCGGCAATATATGCCGGATACCCTTTATTTTCCAGTTTTGCTACGACATCCTCTGCGATCCCGCGTGAAAGGACACAGGAAACCTGTACCACATATCGTCCGTTCGGATCAAACTGTGGTGTTGAAGAGGGAGAGGTAAACTGCTCCTGCTGGACCGGTTCTTCTTTTTTCGTTTCTTCATCATCATCATAAAATTCGTCGAAGATATCGTCAGACCCTTCTTCTGTTGCTACCGATTCAATTTCTGCCTGTTCAACGGCTTCATCCGCTTTCTTTTTTTTACCGCACCCACAGAACAGGACACAACAGACGAGCAGTAAGCTCAAAAGTGTTCTCCAAAGCATAGCGCCTCCTCATTAAAACAGAATAGAAATAATATTCAGCAGTAATATAGATTTGAACTGATAATATGGTACTATTAAATTTAAATTAGTTTCAAGACAAATGCCACTATTTAAAGAAACAAGTTACAGACCGTCAGGGAGTCCGGAAAGCAGTTTTTGTGCTTCAACCGCCTGCGGGGTACCCGGATAATGGTCGACAATCGTCTGGAACAGGTTGACTGCTTTCTGAATTCGCCCGGTATCAAGTGCCTCAATTGCCTTTCTAGAAAGCTCTGCGGCCCGTTTTAACTTTTTGCTGTATTTTCCCGAAGTGAAGGGATTCGAAACTTTCTGTGCGTTGGAAAACTGATAGGCGCCGTAACGAATTGTTAAATGAGATGGTGACTCGTCCGGTAAAAAATAGGTTATCTCGCGTTGATCGAAGAGTATAAATCTCTCGTGACTGACATAGGCTGCAGCGAGCGTGAGCGTCTTTACCGAGTCAATTAACAGTGTCAGTCTGGACGGTACCGGTACATTGTTAACCATAGTATACTCGAACCGGTAGACATATTCAGACACTGAAGGCTCCGGTTTATTTTCCTGATAGGTGGAAAAGGTGCGGGTATGTTTTCTCAGGGTAAGTTCATGGGCAAGCATGGTGTGGGCGTCGATAGCTACCTGTAATTTCGTGAGCCAGCTTTCATGGATAAATGCCCCCCTGTCTGTATATCGGTAACAGAAGCGCTCACCCTTCGGCACTAAAGTATACCGGGTTAACATACCACTTTTCTTTTCTTGTGAAGTGGTAATGACTGTCTCGTTCTGCAACCGGATAAGTGTTTCCTTTTTTTGATATTCTAGGATTGTCCTGAGGACGATGTCGGTCATATCCACCGGATTCAGAATGCCCGCAAGGAGATCCCGTGTACGGGTGGTATAGTCACTGTTGGTAATAAGGAGCTGAAATCCTTTTTTACGGTTAAAATGCTCGGTATACTGCACCATGGAAATCTTCATAGTGTCAAGTACTGCTTTGATTTCACGGGCAATGGAGCCGGAAAGGGTGAGCGGGACGGTATAATGTCGAGGGAGATAATCTGTTAAAAGGCGGACCGGTGATTGTATCCGTGCGAGCGGGCGGTATTCGTCGGACAGTCTGTTTCCCGCAGAAGAGAAGGTGATTACCGAAAGGATACTGAGGGTACCGAGTATTATATGTGCTAATGTCGCTTTTTTCATTGTTTTACTGTCGGGGACTTCCTGTATGCCACTCGTTTGCCATTCTCTCCGGCACATCCTTTCGATATGCCGGTATTGCATGACGTGCATGCGCCGGTTTTAAATAACGCCCTTTGACGACGGAATCCGATTGGCGGCGTGCGGATTGATACTGCACGCCTCGCTTAACGCACGGCCGAACGCTTTAAATATAGCTTCAATTGAGTGGTGACTGTTTCGACCGCGGAGTAGATCGACATGCATGGTAATCCGCGCCGCATTGGTAAACGCTTTTAAAAAATCCTCAACCAGGTCGCATTCAAAATCATTTATCTTTCTGTCAATAAGTGTGACCGCGTAAATCAGTGTCGGCCTGCCACTGATATCCAGGCATACGCGGGCAAGCGATTCATCCATGGGAACGTATTTGGTACTGAATCTGACAATACCCTTGTAGTCGCCCAGTGCATCTGAAACCGCCTCGCCCAGACAGATGCCGATGTCCTCCGCGCTGTGGTGGAAATCAACCTCTATATCCCCTTTACAGGTGCAGGTAAGGTCAAACAGTCCGTGCGCGGCAAAAAGCGTCAGCATGTGATTCATAAAACCGTTGCCGCTGGAAATAGCCGAGTCTCCTTTCCCGTCAATGGTGAGCGTAACGGTAATATCGGTTTCTTTTGTTTTCCTTTGTACCTTTCCCTGTCGTGTCATGGCTGTTGTCTCCTGTGTGTTATTGAGTATGTGAAAAAAAACCGGATAATGCTCGCATAAGATGTGTATTTTCTTCTTCGGTACCGATGTTTATCCGCAGACAGTTTTCAAGCATGGGATAGGAAGACACATCCCTGACTAAAATACCATCTTGTTTTAAATGCACAAAAAGTGAATCTTTCCGGTTTGTCCGTATCAGAATAAAATTGGCTTCAGTGGGGTATATCTGTTCAAAAGGGAGTGTTTGCAGAAAAGAGAAAACCCGCTCACGCTGTTTGGTAATATATGAGATAGCGGTATTGATTTCTTCCCGGTGTGAGAGCAGTACGATCGCGACACGCTCGGAGAAAAAATTAATGTTATACGGCAGCTTGATTTTATTCATCTCTCTGATAATATCTGGAGTTCCGATCAGATACCCCATCCGCACACCGGCGCCTCGCAGTGCTTTGGAGAAGGTCCTGGTAATGAGCAGGTTGGGGTATTCCTTAACAAGCGGGAGTGCATTATACCCGCCGAATTCCACGTATGCCTGATCGAGGAGAAAAAATCCCCTGTGTGTTTCCAGAATCCGTCGTATTTCCTTTTCGGAAAGCGCCGATCCGGTTGGATTGTTCGGTGAACTGATAATAATCAGTGCTTCGGGATGATTCAGTGAGGCTTCACAGATACGATCACATCTATAGCACATGTTCTCATCAAGAAAGACCTCCTGTACATTTCTTCCCATGCCGCTGCTCAGGAGCTTATAGACGGTAAAGGTCGGCTGGCAGATAATGACGGTTCCCTCTGATTGTGTCAGTGAAAGCAGTGTTATCAAAAGCATTTCATTCGAACCGTTACCGGCGATTACATGATCGGCGGTATACCCCACGAAGGCTGCCAGGGCCTGTTTTAAATCTTCGGGGATAAAATTGGGGTAACGGTTCCAGGGCCGTTTTCTGCAGAATGCCAGGATTTCGTCCTTGATAGGTGCCGGCCAGTCAAAGGGATTCTCATTCTGATTCAGCTTGACGGGGACATCTTCAGGGTGCAGATGGTATGCCTGCAGACTCCTGACATGCGGGTTTACGCGACTAATCATTTCCTGTATGGTCATAGTGTTTCCTGATAGTTTCACTGAGTTCTTCGATTCGTTTTTCCAGCCCGTTCAGTTCCAGTGAGACGTGAAATACGAGAATTATTGTTCCGATAAGAGCAATGATAAGAAAGACAGTCAGCATAACCAACCTTTCGCTGCATGGGTATTACTTTTCACTTTAAAATAATTGGTGTCTTACGTATCAGAAATGGATATATTAAAGAGCCGGGAAAAATTTCGTCTTATCTGAAGTGCTGTTTCTTCCGGGGGTAGTTGTTTCAACAAGGCTACTTTTTCTCCAATTAGCGGAACATAGTGCGGCTCATTTTGTTTCCCCCGGTATGGTTCCGGGGCAAGATAGGGGGAGTCCGTTTCAATAAAGAGTTGTTCCAGAGGAGTATACGTCACCAGCGATTCACAGGGATTATTTTTAAAAGTGACTATGCCGGAGAATGAAACATAGTATCCTGCGTCAAGCAATTGTTTCAAGGTCTTTTTACCTCCGGTATAGCAATGGAACACTGCTCTGGTGATGCCATGCTCTCTGCACAGCATAAGCACCTGCTTTTCCGCACCCCGTGAATGCATGATTACCGGAAGGTTCTCAGCCCTTGCCAGTGCTAGAAAATCCACGAAAACCGGCAGTTGTTTCTCTATGGACGGATAGCGGGGATTGGAATTGTCAAGGCCAATCTCGCCGATGCCGATTATTTTTTCGTGCCGGGTATACTCCTTCACCTGCTCCCGCCACCTCTCCGGTAGAACTTCAACATCAAAGGGTGAGATACCTACGGTGCCGTACCAGGAAGGCTTATCCGCAATCTGATTAAGAACGGTTGCTGTCGTTGCAATGCTGGTTGGCGTATTCACCACTATATCTACATTGCTCTTCAGTGTATTATCAAAGCAACGGGCAAGGTCATTGCTTGACAGGTCGTATAAGTGAACGTGCAAGTCTATCCACATAAACTACTCCCTCATGGAGGAATGATTTTTATGTTATTCCGTGAACCGTTTTTAGAAATATAGTATTAAGCAACACATACCGGTAGAACGAAGAGATGAGAACCAAAATGATGTAAAGATAAAAACTTTCGGACCTCTTCACCGAGAATATAAAAGGCATTACAGCGATTGATATCTAAAAACAGGAAGTGGCTTTTTTAGCCGGGGATGAAAAGGCATAATATCAACACTGAGAAAAGAAGAAAAATCCGGCCTTTTACAGGTATTGTTTTCTATAGAAATCATTCTTTACAGAAACAACAGCTCATCCTTTCGGGTTTCCGATTCAGCGGGTAACGGTAATCCGCTGCGAAAAAATATCGTTCCCTGATTTAATTTGTATAAAGAAAATACCGGCACAGGGCGGCTGCCAGGTGCACGATTTACGACCCGCCGGAATAATCGTATTGTGGCACCGTCTTCCGCGTGCATCAAAAACCTGCAATCTCTTTAACTTTGTCGGGTTGCCGAGTGTTATATAAACCATATTTCCCGCGGTATGTGCGATAAACTGTCGTTCAATCCCACCGGCTTGATTTTTTGCTACAATATCGGTAATATCCCAGGCCGCTTTAATGGAGTACTGAATACCGTTTAACACTTCAAGTTTTCCTGAATATTCGGGAAAAATGCTGGAACTGGTTGCCGTAACAGTGGTTGCCAGTTTTACGCCGACATAGAGTGTGCAGGAAGGCACTACCTCGTCAATCCTGAGCACCTTGTCAGACCCGGAAGATGAATCTGCATAGTCTGCGGAGTGGTTAAATGCAAAGGTGTCCTGAGCGGCAAAGAGGTGAAAATCATAGCCGTCTTCGCCATCAAGTGTGATTACAAAATTCTTTGCCGGATTTTCCAGCGGAATAATGAAGTGATGATACTGTTTGTCGCCAATTTTAGTATTGTTCGGCATATTGTCTGCGGTTTCTTTGTCCATAACAATTTCCGTATTATTCTCAAGCTGATGTTTGATATCAGGCCGCCCCAGGTTGTCGGTCAAATAGTACATCATCGCACAGATATACTTGGTCTGTCCCCGCAGCTTTCCTTCAGGATGACCGGTGCTTCCCAGAACAGCGCCTGTGGTATCATGATCTTTCCAGGCCCAGGTAGCGCAGTATCCTTTCAGTGTTCCGCTATTATGCATTGAGCAGAATATCGTTCCTTCAGGAGCGTTCGCTGTATCAACGCTGCCGCCGTTATTGTGTCGCACTTGCTCAACGATGCTTCCGGCTGTGAAATCAAAGTATCCGATTAATGGAGATTTTTCCGGGATAAGATGATCAATATAGGTACTGGAAGCATTTGGGCCATCCATTTCCCCCGGCCATATTTGAAACCAAGTGCTCTGCACCTGGCCGCCTTGCCAGTAGGTTGACAGCATATATGATCCGGCACAGGAGCCGAACTGGCTTCCGCCGTGATAGTAGTGATCCCGCACCCGTTTTCTTCCCTCCGCTCCCAGGTCGCTGGAGTGTCCCATATACCCGCCGTGGTAGTAAATGATTGCAAAACGGGGCTCGCCGTCGGGGTAAAGAAGATACCCGTTGGCATCATTAGGGTTTTCTATCATTACTTCCGCCTGCTTTGCTTTATCGCTGCTGGTGTTAAGATGCTCGAATGAATAACCGATATATTCACAATACTCTTCCAGATCAACACCCATGATCTGGGTGCCTTCATCATCAAAAAGGTCAGCATAAAACCCTTCAATTAAGGCATAACTGTTTGAAATTAATAGAAATATAAGAAAAGATAGAATAAAACGTATTGAAGACATCATTGTACACCCCTCCGTTTAACAATGATACATCGAAAGTAAGAATTAGGGATTTTTTCGGACAAATGTGTGCAGTACCGCAATTATCCGTCCCTATTTATAATTTATACATATTTTTTTAAAATATCAGGAATCAATGGGATGAAGGGAATATGACAGATATGAACGAATTTTTGTATGTGGCTCGTTTAACGGTAAATTTCGTTGTTTACAGAGATGATGGGTTGTAGCGCTAATCTGCTTGGAAAGTAAAATGACCATTTGCCGCTATCCAATCATTAGAGTTGTTGCATAATTTGTTTTTAGGGGTTAAAAAGTGCTTTTTTTAAGTATAAACAGCATATTTCTCATGTTAATTTTAATTATGCAACAAGTCTATTATTTCTACAATATACGACAATTCGGTCATATATGTACCCTCGTGGGGAACGTAAAAGTAAATTAATTCAAACATTTTATTGACTTATTGCCAGAGATTATTAATATTACTAGGTGAACTCCTGAAGCATTGGGCCGGACAACACTCTCATGATGTGTCTTCCTTAATATGATAGGCGTGATTTTATCATACGGTAAGGAGGTGTGGGATGCGTGTACAGATTGAAAACAGGAAAGAACTGCTGTGGATTACCCTGCCTGAAATTATAACCATGGAAAATATCATTGAGGTGCAAAAACGGGTGGAGTTAAAACTGTCGGAGAATGTCGAGCGTGTTGTACTTGACCTGTCAAATATGAAAAGTATCAGCAGTATTTCCATCAGCCTGTTTCTGAAAATCAGGGTGATGGCTCTGAAGAGGGAGCTTCCCTTTTGTCTGATAAATATCTCAGGGGAGTGTCTCGATCAGATGGAATCTATTCATATCGACGACATGTTTCCTATTTTTAAAGATGAAGAGGCGTTGGTTGGCCGGCATAATTAATGTTTTGATATCACCTGACAATATTAAATCGTGTGGCTATTGTCGCAGCAAAGGTGCCTGCTGCGATATCAGGCCGTATACAGTGGTCGAATTTTTCACTCTGGGGAAACGGCTTATTCACCGAATAGAGAGATGCAGTTAAGAGTGTGAAGAACAATAATAGACAATACTGTAGTGCATTTTTTGTTAACATCAAGCCCTCTCCCTTTAAAACGTATAGAAACACAAAATCAGAAATGTATTATTCCATAACCAGCCTGTATTAGTAATAATATAATCCCAGAATGGAATCAAAATGAGATGGACAGCTCTATTTCAATATATCGTGGTTATACGTAAGTCGTGTTTATACCAAATAGGGGAGCAAACGTTTTTTTAAGTTTTTCAGAGTTTATTGTTATTACCGTTATACTGATTGTATTCGCTCTACAATTTCCGTAATTCCCTCATTCCACCCGCGGCTCAAATCTATCCACTGCAGATTTATCAGAGATTTATCTTTCCCTATTTTTTTGTTGGGTATATCACATCGTATAATTTTAATTGGGATGAACCATGTCAGGTCCTGAGGTTCCTTTTGCAGGCGGTCAAAGACTATTCGCACCTCTTCACGCATTGAAAATTCCAGATGCCTGATATAATTTTTTGAAAAACAGGCGATGAAATACATACCGTTTTCTATAGCATTTTTTAAACCGGTCTGCCAGGAGACGCCGGGTTGAAGTCTTTGTCTTTCGTACCATACTGTTATACCGTGGATTTCGAGTGCATTGGCTAATTTCTTCACATATTCGGCATCGTCGCTGCTGTGAGAGAGAAATACATGGTGAAGCGTTCTGCCGTGCTGTACAGTTTTCTTCGGAGTGGCTCTGGTATGATACAGATTTATAATATAGCCTTCAAATTCTCCGGGTCTGAATTTTCTCTTTTTCGGCAGGCGCTCCGTGCCGGCTTCATTAATATAGATATATTCACAGTGTACTTCCCGCGGTTTCCAGTCTCTGGTTTTCCAGCCATAGATATGCGCGCCGGTAAAATGTACCTTTTCACATCGTGTGTCCTGTAATGAGCTGTGAGCCATATCTGCATTGGTCAAGTCGGTATGCTGTATTACCGCCGCATCAAGCCGGGCGCCCCTCAACACCGCCTCTCTGAGGTTGCTGTGTATCAATTGCGCTTCAATAAAAATGCTGTCGCTACAATCGGTATTGTACAGGTAGGCGTATGAAAGAATGCATCCGGTACCGTTGACGTTAATAAGTGCGGCTTCACTGAGATCCGCGCCCGTAAGATCCGCACCGGAAAGATTCGCTTTGATTAAAATAGCTCTACTGAGATCAGCGTCTTTGAGAATAACCTCTTTAAAATCTGCATTGGTAAGATCAGCGCCGCTGAGATTTGCTCCGGTCAGGTCGATTGGTGTCGACCCTTTGTCTCTTCGCCAGGAATTCCAGAAGTCAATACTGTTTTTTTTTAGGGCGTAGCGGAGAATATCAAGCTGCTCAAGATTACCCTGAAAGTTTTTCTGTGATTGTTGCGCTATTTCCACTGAGACTTTTCCGGATGCATGAAGCGATTTAAGAGGTGAAAACCTCTGAAATAACGGCACTGAGTTCACTGATAGTAAATGGCTTTGGTATCACCCCGTCGAAGCCGTAAGAACGATAATCTGCAATTATCGGATCGTTTGAATAACCGCTCGAGACAATTACCTTCGTGTTGTCGTCCCCTTTTCGAATTTCCTTTATCGTTTCTTTGCCGCCCATTCCTCCCTTTACCGTTAAATCCATAATAATCAATGAAAAAGGTGAATCACTGTTGTACCGCTCCCGGTAGCGTGCCAGAGCTTCTTCCCCGTTACAGGTACACACAACGGTATACCCCAGTAGTTCGAGTAGTTTTTCCAGAGCTTTCAGAACAACAGCATCATCGTCCATGACTAATACGGATCCGTCACCCGTTTTAATTCTTTGCGCAGGGACAGTATGCGGCTGTTTGGCTGAGGGATTTGCCGGAAGATACAGGGAGAAAGAAGAACCTTCACCGTTTGAAGTAACCGTTATATGACCGTTATGATTTTTCATGATTGAATAGGCAATGGTCAGACCCAGTCCACATCCCGTCGCTTTTGTGGTAAAATAGGGATCAAAAACTTTATCAATATATTCCGGTGCAATGCCGGCGCCCTGATCGGTTATGGTAATTTCGATATATTTCCCAGGTTTCAGCTTGTTCAACAGGATTGCAGTATGTTTTTCCGGAGCCAGCTCGATATTTCTGCCTGAAACCGTTATCGAGCCTCCATCAGGCATCGCATGCACTGCATTGATAATAATATTGTTAAGAACCTGATTCATCTGGCCCTTATCTACCTTGGCCAGCCAGAGATCCGGTTGTACGGTGACGTTTGCATTGACATTAGTACCGCTCAGGCAAAACTTAACCGACTCATCAATAAGTTCGAATAACGATGCGTTCTCTCTGACGGGAGCGCCGCCTTTGGAGAAGGTCAGCAGTTGCCTGGCCAGGTTTACCGCGCGAAGAGCCGCACTTTCGGCATCCTTTAACAGCTCGTTCCGTTCCTTTTCCGTCGGTGAACCACATAAGGTTATCTGAATATTGGAGATGATACCGGTGAGGATATTGTTAAAGTCATGAGCAATACCGCCGGCAAGGAGACCGACCGACTCGAGCTTTTTCATGCGGAAAAGTTCGTTCTCAGTTTTTCTTTTTTCGTCAATATCCCTGAATACCACTATATTACCAATCATGGTATTGCTGGTGTGCTCAATAATCGGTGACATACTGTAAGCAATAGTTTTTGATTTACCCTCCCGACAGGCAAGAAGAATCTCACCCTCATTGATCCGGATATCCCTTTCAAGAATGTTCCGGTTTTCCTCCGTATGGGGGCATGGCGATTGTTTACGATCCCCGGCTGCCGTAAAAACATCATGAAAAGGCCTGCCTTTTGATTCCTCAAAGCGCTTGCCGGTAATCTCTTCGGCAGTTTTGTTCATCATCGTAACCATACCGTTGGTATCCGTAGTAATAACTCCTTCGGCAATACTTCGCAGGGTTATAGCGAGACGATCTTTTTCTGTATTGAGCTCAGCAGTGCGTAGTGCTACCAATTTCTCCAGGTTCCGGTTGGTATTCTCAAGCTCCCGGCGTGCTTCCATCAAATCATCCATCATCAGATCGAGTCCGCAGAATAACTCGGCGAATTCGTCATTTGGCAGATTGTAAATATCGAATCGTCTGGTAAAATCTCCAACGGAGATATGGGCCAGACAGGAGGCAATCTCATCCAGTTTCTGTTTTACGAATTTTTTATATTCATCAAGCTCAGATTTAGTACTCATAGGACACAGTCTTTACACCTATTTCCGTAATACTATCTTTACATCCTTGATAGGCTCTACAATAACGCCGGATGCGTAAACCATAGTTGATCCTTCACTTGATAATGCTCACTCTTTCAACCACGCAATAGCATCATCTTTTAAAGAGAAAGACCTGATTTTATCAACACCGGCAACAATACGGTAAAAAGTAAGCATAGCCTTCAAAAATGGTTTGTTACCAAGAACGGCAATTTTTTTTATCTCCTTTTTTTTCAACACTCCGGAAAATTGCTTTCGTGCCTTGGAATAGGCTTTTCCACTTTCGCGGGCGTCAACAAGTAATCGAATATCATTAGGGTCATCAAATGTAGCCGCAATCTTTTCGTTTTCCCGGTAGATCATGTCGGTAACATCATCCGATAGTTCGCCGCTCACTTTTGAATAGATAATATTGGTCCCCTCAATCCGTTCAGTAACAAGAGTAAATGTGTTATTCATAGGCATTTCTCCGCGAAAATTCTCTGGGTGAGTTCTATCTGAAAACGAGGCATCGCTGTCGTATTATTAGCCTGGTTGTCATTTGTAAAGAAATTTTATGTATTGGCGATGTATAACCTTATAATATTAATATAACATTGACACAATATTAATACTATAGAAAATAGTTACCGATGGCTAATTTGTTGATAATGACAATTATAACATATTGATAATAAATGAGATAAGATGTATCAGAGTCTGTTTTTAAAAACCTTGTTCCATTGCTTCATTTTCCAGATTTCGATACCGTCGTGATCGATCTTAAAGATTTTAACACCATTTCCAGGTAACGAGAGCTTATTGCCGTTGAGGACATATTTAAGGCGGTTGTTATTTCCCACATGCAGGTTGATACTGTCTTTTGCGTGGAATACTCTGGGGCTTCCAGACCTGATAAAATTTCTCCACGACAAACCATCATAGAAGACCTGCACCCATACTGAATCAAAGGTAGCCTTTATTACCAGGTTCAAACTGTCGATATCATTTTCAGTATTGTCGGTGTTATCATCCTGTTCTGCATTGTCCGCTGCTTCATTGATTTCATCACTCCCTGATGAGTCATCAGGTTCTTCCCCGTCAGGCATAAGCGTATCCGCTTCCTCCGGATTTTCCTGAGCAGTGGTATCCGTTACCGGAACGGGTTGTCTTTGCATCAGATTATCAAACACTCCCTTTTGCTGGAGGTAACTGACCACCGCGAGAATGATAATGATAATAATGATTATTATCCACGATTTGGAACTCTTTTCGCTGTCTTTTTCAACGCTGATTTTAATTTTTTGCGTCTTTTCTTTTTCAGCTATAGCTGGCGGATCGCCCCTGTCTTCAAAAAATTTGTTAAGGATTTCATCAGGATTAAGCATGAGATATGTAGCAATAGATCGCAGATAAACCCGCACATAAGGATCGGCCGGCAGATCCTTAAAACTGTTTGATTCAATGGCTTTGATATATTTGACATTGAGTTTCAGGTCCTTGGCAATGGTCTCCAGAGTTATCCTCTTTGTGACACGCTCCTTGTGAAGGATATCCCCGACTTTCTCTTTTTTCGGCTCCTGTCTCTGGTTTTCCTCAGGTTGCTCCTGACCTGGTTGCTGGTCATTATAGCCAGTTGTTTCGGACATTATACGGATCCTTTCAGAAGTTCAGAATATGCTTTAAACAAGTCAATGGTTTGAGTAACCGGCAATCCCATTACATTATAAAAACAGCCATTTATTTTGTCAACAAATGTCATAGCTCTGCCTTGAATAGCATACGCCCCTGCTTTGTCGGTATATTCATCATGTGTCAGGTACTCGTTAATTTCCCATGAGGAAACAGTACGAAAAAATACATTGGAGCAGGCGGTTGCTGCTCTTTCAAAATTAATTTCCGCACAGATGAGTGCAACACCGGAATATACCATATGGACTCTACCCGACAATCGTTGCAGCATGTCCCGCGCATCATTGCGATTAAGCGGCTTCCCGATAACCCTATTATCTATCACGACAACCGTATCACTCCCGAGTACCAGGGAGTGTCTTGATTGTTCCGCAACAGAACGGGCCTTGGCCCGGGCAAGCTCTCTGACCGAATCCTTGATTCTGCTTACTGAGATATAGGATTCTTCATTATGTATTACCGGTGGTTTTACGGTAAAAGAGAAGCCCATACACGACAGTATTTCCTTTCGCCGGGGCGATTTTGACGCCAGAATCAACGGCCTGTCGAGCTTATTCCATTTGTTTTCCATATATAAACATTATACTATTTTTCAAATTTCAATTCGGTATACAATTTAAAAATAATTCAATTGCTGTATTTAATATAAAAAAGGGGAAATACGAAAACCATAATTCCCAGGAGTACATGAGCTGTTTATGATTGAATAAATGGTGTATAATCAATGAGAAACTGCCGCAGAACATTTTCCAGGTACTATATTATTATCTCTTTTGTCTTCTTATAAGAAGGTTATTTAACGCAGGATGAACGTATGATAGGACGAAATGATCCATGCTGGTGCGGAAGTGGTAAAAAGTATAAAAAATGTCATATGCTGAAAAACGATGCGCCTCCTAAAAGACTTATTTCACCCAGGGTTGAACGCATGATAAAATCATCGGATGAGATTGAAGGTATGCGTCGTGCGGGTAAATTCAACGGTGAACTGATGGATTATATTCGTCCCTTTGTAAAGGAGGGCATATCTACCGAGGAGATTAATACCTTGGTACATGAGTATACGGTCAGACATGGTCATATTCCCGCCTGTCTCGGGTATCATAAATTTCCCAAATCAGTCTGTGTCTCAGTTAATAATGTTGTCTGTCACGGCATACCGTCCCCGGATATCGTTTTAAAGGACGGCGATATCGTTAATGTTGACCTTACCACTATTGTTGACGGTTTCCATGGTGATTCTTCCGAAACTTTTTTAATTGGCACCGTTTCTGAAGAGGCGAAACATGTTGTATCAGTCGCAGCAGAATCACTGCTGAGAGGTATTGCCGCTGTCGGTCCAGATAAACCGCTCAGTATTGTCGGACAGACGATACAGCCTTATGCTGAATCACAGAACTGCTCGGTGGTTCAGAAATATACCGGTCACGGTGTCGGCAGAAAATTCCACGAATTTTTTACTGTGTGTCATCATGTCTCACCGGACTGTGACAAGGTGATCCTGCTTCCCGGCATGACTCTGACTATAGAACCTATGATTAACCTCGGTAGCTTCAAGGTTGTTACTGATCGTGTTGATGGATGGACTGTTCGGACAAAAGACGGCTCCCTTTCCGCACAATTTGAGCATACGATACTTATTACCGGGCATGGTGCTGAGGTGCTCACCCGGACACCATCTCAGATTGAGGCCGGGACTTTCTTAAACTTTCCTTAATCCTGATAATACGGTTTTTTTTAAGCAGGCGGCACAAGTGTGAAACCGGTATTTCTGAACAAACGTGAAACAGAGTATCGGTGAAAAAGAAACGAAAGTATTTTATTTACATGGTACCGTTACAGGTTACGCCATGAAGTACTGTCGGAATTCACTAACAGGAATAGAATAGCTGTCTATGATTGAGATTAAATACCCGCCGCCCGCGGAGAGAATAGTGCTCGCCGGTTTATGTACCCCTCAGATGGACAGGAACCTCTTTGAAGAAGACATACAGGAAATGGTCATGCTCAGTCGCACAGCCGGGGCAAAGGTACTCGAGATATTCATACAGAATGCGCAACGGCCGAGTGCAACAACCTATATCGGCAGAGGGAAGCTCGATGATATTCATCAGTATATGATTGTAAGCAAGTGTAAAACGCTTGTGCTCGATGCTGAATTGACTCCCGGCCAGATTCGAAATATTGAGAAAGTGATCGACGGTAAAGTCATTGACCGGAGTCAGCTTATACTTGATATTTTTGCTCAGCATGCCCGGACAAATGAAGCGCGCATCCAGGTCGAGCTGGCACAGCTGCGTACACTCTATCCACGGCTGACCCATGCCTGGAGCCACTTTTCACAGCAGGTCGGCGGTATTGGTACGCGTGGCCCCGGCGAGAAACAGCTTGAAGTTGACCGTCGCCTCGTTCAGAATAAGATCGCTGATTTAAAACGACGGTTGAAAAAGGTCGAACGATCCCGCGTTACGCAGCGAAAACGCAGGAAAGCGGTTACCCGCCTTGTACTCATCGGGTATACCAACGTAGGCAAGTCATCTCTGCTCAATGCATTGTGCGGTTCAAAGGTGCCGGTTGAGAATAAGCTCTTTGCTACTCTTGACACGGCAACCCGTCGCACCCATATCCCGCAGATAGGCAGTGTGGTCATTTCCGATACGGTCGGTTTTCTGCGAAAACTGCCGCACCATCTCGTCGCCTCATTTAAAAGCACCCTTGAGGTTGTTACGGAAGCGGATATTCTTCTTATTGTAATGGACGCTTCGAGTAAATGGTCCGATCAGCAGTTGACAACAGTGAATGAGGTGCTGAATGAACTCGGGGTGGATAACAATCACCGGCTGATTGTATTTAATAAGAGTGATCTGGTTTCCAACCCTTTTGAACGGAAACAGATAGCACTTGCCTTTCCGGATGCACTCCTTGTATCAGCCTTTAACCCGGATGATATGAAAGTGTTGAAAGAGCGGATTCGGGACGTCGTGGGTGTTTATAAAAGGGATGAAATGATGTCGCATATTATCCGGAAGCATACGAAAAGGACAAAGGAAGATTCGAAGCTTCCGATTAATTATATGTAATAGATACAACCGGGAGTATAAAGGAAATATTCCGTATGCCCGCAAAAAACAAACAAATCACCTTCCTCAAGCCGGAACACCTGGTGCCGATACGAAGCCTTACGCTTCGTGCCAAGTGCATTGTTGAAGGGCTCATTGCCGGACTGCACCGCAGTCCCTACCATGGATTTTCCACCGAGTTCCTGGAGTACCGTCCATACCGCTACGGTGAGCCGGCCTGGAGCATTGACTGGCGGAAATATGCAAAAACGGATCGGAGCGTGGTGCGGCTTTTTGAGGATGAGACCAATCTGTATGCGCGCATACTCCTTGACAAGAGCGCGTCAATGCAGTTTTCCTCCGGCGGGCCCATGACCAAATTCGATTATGCCCGTACCCTTGCGGCGTCCCTCGCCTGGATACTGATACGGCAGCGTGATGCAGTGGGCCTCACCGTGTTTGACAATACCGTGGATGTCAGCATTCCGCCACGCTCAACCAATGTACAATTGAAAACAATCATCTCTCACCTTGAGCGCCTTGAACCAAGCGAAGAAACCAACTGCGGCCATGCGGTCGATGCTGTTGCCAGGGTCGTAAAAAAAAGAGGACTCTGTATCCTGATATCAGATTTGTTTGACGAACCGGAAACTATTGTAAACAGTCTGCGTCATTTGACGTTCAAGCGGCAGGACGTCATGGTTCTCTGGATACTGGATCCCTTGGAATTCGATTTTAATCGCAATGAACGGTTAAAAGTAAAGGATGCGGAAACGAATGAAGAACTGCTGTTGGACGGTGAGACTGCCGGGTACTATTATACCCGAGGATTTAAGGCGCACCAAAAAATAATTGAAGATGCCTGCCGCGAATGCGCTATTGATTTGGCGATTCTTTCAACGGTGGAGCCTTTCCAGATAGCGTTGTTCAGAACACTTGAGAAACGAAGGAGACTTTTTTGAACGCGTTATCCTTTTTCAATCCCGCGTTTCTCTGGGCACTTGCCTTTCTGGCGGTACCGATTATCATCCATTTCCTGCGACGTAAACAGACGGTAAAATTGACCTTTTCCACTCTCAGATTTCTGAAACAAACCGCAGTACACGCAAGCAGATTACGGTGGCTGCAAAACCTGCTTCTTCTGTTAAGCCGCCTGCTGCTGGTCAGCATTATCGTCCTGCTTTTTGCCCAGCCCTTTAATCGTGAGGATCCATTTCGTATCATCTCCAGCTCAAATACTGCGCTGTATATATGGATCGATCCCACGATAAGTATGGGGTATACTGAGAATAATAAGTCATTATGGGAGGAAGCCGGTGAACTGGCCGGCGTGTTTGATACTGTCCTGCATGCCGCAGCCAAAGTGTATTGCTATGACGGGAGGGTTGACGATTTTATTGCCATACCGCCAAAGGGGATGGCTGCGGTCTTACCGGAACAGGTTACCCCTCTCAGGCATGGGATGTCTGACTTTGAGCGGATGTGTGCCAGATTTAATGCATACAGAAAGAATGATTCACGAACGGCAGTGCTGGTAATTATAAGTGATTTTCAGGCCAAAGATACCGGTATGTTTACCGAATTCCTTTCTAATTCAGTGGAAACCACTCCCTGTATCTGTGTGACGGTATCACCTGAGAATCCCTGGAATTATTCCCTGTCGGATACCCGCATTCTATTCGATGACACACCGGAGCTGACCTGCCTGGTCACCACCTGCAACCGTACGTTGAACGGTACTGTTGTTGCCCTGATACAATCCATGCGTGCCGGTCAGGAAAGGGTGGCGGTGAAACGGAATGACTCGATGACGGTCACTATTGACATCGGCAGTCAGGGTTCCGGAGCCAGTGGTGAAGTCAGGCTTGTGGAATCCGATCCCTACCGATATGATAATACCGGCTATTTTGTCAGTAGTCGTTCAGCGAAAAAACGTATCCTTATCCTTACTGAAAGTGATGAGTCATTTTCCCTGGAAGCTGCACTCGAATCGATCGCCGGAGAGTACTGGTACCCGCCGCGGGTAATACATTCTGTTGCGGTAACCTACGATGACCTTGATTCATCGGATGTTATTATCCTGAGCAGCATTCGAGAGCCTACGAGTGTTCTTGCGACCTTGTGGGGTAAAAGTGCTCTGTCAAACAAGCTGGTCGTTTTTGCTCCCAGTATCGGTAAGTATCCGGGTAGTTTGAACTCAATAATTTTTCAGCACCTTGGCCGCAGGGCCGGGGTGAAAAAAATAAAAACGGAGAAACCCTGTTTTCCGGTATTGCCCGACACCGTATCGACCCTCTGGCGTGGATTCCCCCGCTTCAGTGATAAAGACGTTGCAATATACACCTGCTATACCCCGCTTCCGGGAAAGGTTCTCCTGCGCATGAACAACGGTCTGCCTTTTGCAACACATTGTATAGACAGCAACGGCTCCGCCTGGATTGTGTTTGCCACGCCCATTGGGATTACTGAAGCAAACAACCTGAGCGAGACCGGGTTTTATGTGCCTGCTCTGGACAGGCTTATCCGCTATGGGTATGAATCGGTTATAAAGAACCATGCCGTTTGGATAGCGGGGAAAGAAGTGAGCAATCCATTTGCCGGAACACGGCTTTCTGCGCAAATCTTTAATAACCATGCAAAACAGATAGCAACCTGGGACAGACAGGCGCAGGTGATGCTGGAAATGCCGGGGCTTTATAAGATACAACCGTCGGCCGAACCGGCATACTGGATTGCAGCGGTGTCGGATCCCACCGAGGGAGATTGCCGGTATCAATTACCGGTTATAAAAGCGGAGGACACCAGGAAAATTAAAATACTCAATCGTTCTTCATTCATGCACTTCATTCAAAATCACAAAACACCGGGCTTTGACTATCTCTGGATTCTCCTTGCAGTATGTGTATTCTGTGAGGTGCTGTTCTGGAAAAGAAAAAAACGGGTTAAGGCTGCGTGACTCTGCCGAAAGGTAATTGGTGAATAGTAATAGTGTGTTCCTGATTTTCCTGTATGTTTCGAGTGCAAAAATAAAATGTAAGGTTTTTTACTATGATGCTCCGGGTATAACGGTGAAGTCGTTATAAAAAATAGTATCTTTTTTTTCGCGAATTGTTATTTTACAACTGATGGTTATCGCAGCTTTGATTACGGATAGTTAAGGAGTTTTCTGTAATGAAAATAAATATCACGCCGCATCAGGATTATCAGGTTGTACGGATTGAGGATGAATTGGAAATTATTACGGATCTGTCCGAGTTAAAGTTTCTTATTGACGGCTATATCAGTGTCGGTAAACATAAAATTGCCGTAGCGTTCAGTAATACCTCGTATATATACAGTGGCGCCATTGCGGTTTTAATGTCCTGCCATAACACGCTGTCCGAATATGATGAAGGCGAGCTGTGTATTGTAGAACCGAATAAAGAGATTCGGTGGATTTTTTCCAAATTAAATATTGACAAGGTGCTCAATATTTACGATTCAATTGATGAGTTGCCAATAAAGACATCTGAGGATTCATAGCATAGCACTGTATATCTTTTCAAAATATCATTTTTTATTCCTTGTATTTTACTGCATTAGAAATAAGTGATAGTGGTGAATACCGTTGCATAGCGTCAAACAAAGGAGGCAAGGATACCACAAAAGACTTTTCATTGATTGTGTATCCGGACAATTCAGATTCAACAGGGCCAACTATTCAGATCATATCACCCTCCGACAGTTCCGTTACTTCATTGACATCCCTTCCCATCGCCTTTTTAGTGAAAGACTCAAGTGGAATTATGTCGGTTTCGGTTAACGGAACTTCTGTTACTTCAAGCGACAGTATTTACCGTGATACTGTGTTGTTGGAACAGGATACCAATACTGTTACTATAAATGCCGTTGATTCCAGTAACAACAGCAGTACACTGAAACTCACATACATATACAAGCAGGAGGCCGTTGATACAATCGCGCCCTTGATTTATTTGATATCCCCTCCAGACAGCTCGACAACAAATGATTCCCTTCTTAAAATAGTGTTTAAAGCTACAGACTCGAGTGGTATAGCATCGGTAACGGTAAATGGAACAGCGGTGAGTTCAAGTGACAGCATCTATAACCAGACCGTACAGCTTTCTCTTGGCCAAAATCTTATTACTTTAATTGCTGAGGATGCAAGTAATCAAAAGAACCGTGATACTTTATTAGCAAAGTTTTTTTATGATCCGACCTGGGGAGACACAACCGGACCGAATATAGTACTCATTTCTCCGCAGAATGGGTCAACAACCGCTGATTCCTCATTGAAAATCACTTTTAAAGTTGTTGATCCCAGCGGTGTATCACAGGTAAGTTTAAATGGTAGTTCTGTTTTATCGTCAGATAGTATATATATGGATACGGTGTCACTCGCACTAGGTTCAAATGCAGTGACAATAATTGCGGTGGACAATGCAACCAATCAGAAGAACAGTGATACTCTCTCTGCGGTATTTACTTATGACCCGACATTTACAGACACAACAGGGCCTGATATAACGTTTTTATCACCCGAGCACGGTGCCCATCTGAATACCGCCACGGTTGACGTAACAGTTAATGTTGGGGATGTCAGCGGTGTTGCCTGGGTAACAGTCAATGGTGGTGACGCTGCTCTCTCGGGAAATAATTATGTGAAGTCAATTACTCTTGTTCCGGGAAAAAATACATTAACGGTTATCGCGCAGGACAGCAGCACAAATATGAACATTGATTCATCAACTATTCAGGTGACCTTTGATAATGTCAAGCCGAGTATGAGACTTCTTGATCCGACGCAGCAAAACTCATCCGTAAAAACGGATTCTGTAATAATTCAAATGGTGGCAACCGATAATACAGGTATAAAAGAGGTGAAATTTTCCGTTGGAGTAAATACGTATCCAACAAGTGTTTTTGAAGATTCCATTTTTTATGCTACAATAAAAAATCTCGTGCAGGATGTATTTACTGAAATAAAAGTCAGTTCAATTGATACTGCTGAGAACGATTCGACCATGTATGTGAATGTAAAATACGATCCGTCATTGAATGATATTGTACCTCCGGTTATTACTCAGTTAAGCGGCCCAGCACACGGTGATCGGATAACTGTTCCACAGCATACCTTCAGATTTAGAATCGAGGACCAGAACGGTATTGATTCCGCGTTCTATACTGTTGATGATGTATTTCAGGGTAATTTAACATACCTTGGCACCGATGAGTTCGAGTTCAGCCACAATTTCGGTACATCATACGGCCAGCGGGTTATTAAAATATATGCCGTCGATAGCACGACAAATCAGAATCAGTCATTTAAAATAATACAATTGAACTATAATACGGTAATTAGCGCGGTTACAAATACCGCACCGGTTCAGGGGGCTGTCAATGTAGAATTAAAGCCTCTTTTTTCCTGGACAGGAGGCAGTGACCCTGACGGTGATGTTGTAACATTCAAGGTATATTACGGCACAGCTGTTGGAAATCTGACGGAAACGCTGAATGCCGATTCAAATACGAGCATACAGGCATCGAGCAACCTCACAGCGGGAGTACAGTATTTCTGGAAGGTGACAGCCTATTCCGCGACATTTCCGGAGGACAGCGTTTCAAGCACAGTAACCGGTTTTACTACCTGGAAACCGAAGGGTATGCGGTTGATACAGGCTTCAGGGATGAGTTTTAACATGGGAACTGCATTCCCGGAATTTTATCCTGCTGAAGCACCTGTTCATACGGTTTCTTTTACAAAAGATTTCTGGATGGACACCACTGAGGTGACACAGCAAGTTTACCACGATGTTATGACCGCTGCATATTCAGATTATGTTGATCCTTTCTGGGTCGATAGTTTTGGAGTTGGAGCAAGTTATCCTGCCTACTATGTCGGCTGGTATGATGCTGTGGCATATTGTAATGCAATAAGTAAACGAGACGGTTTAGACTCCGTTTACTCATATTCAAGTGTGACTGATACAATTGGTCATGGGTGCAGACTAAATGATTTGGTTGTTGACCTGTCAAAGAATGGGTATCGATTGCCGACAGAAGCAGAATGGGAGTACGCCTGCAGGGCCAATACTACAACGTGGTATTATTGGGGAGATATTATTGATGAGGTTACGGTTAAACAATATTGTTGGTACGCATTAAATGCCTTTGAATACATGTGGACCGAACCGCACGCCTATTTTGAAGGAACCCAGCATGTCGCAACAAGGCTGCCCAATAATTTTGGTATCTATGATATGTCTGGCAATGTAGCCGAGTGGGTCAACGACTGGTATTCGTCAACTTATTACAGCGAGAGTCCTGATACCGATCCTCCAGGGCCTGAAACAGGCGGGTATAAAGTAATAAGGGGTGGTGGTTGGGATAATGACAAAGAAAACATTCGATCTGCATATAGATCTTCATGCCGTCCCTGGTGGGATCATTATTATACAGTAGGTTTCCGCTCAATACTTCCTGTCCACAGCAGGGAAGGGAGTCTGTAAGTTAAGTTATTTGTATTATTTTAAAACATCAAGACCAATACAGGGAGCCATTGCATTAAAATATTGATAGCGTAGAATTTAAGAGACCTACTAAATAAAATAGCCTCTTTTTACGA
>CAZIYW010000028.1:0-44487 GCA_964543525.1 uncultured Fibrobacterota bacterium
AAGCGAAAAACCCCTGATATCGATTTGTGCGGTGCGAACCGGTTGCGGTAAAAGTCAGACCTCCCTTCGGGTGGTTGAGATTCTTAAAAGCATGGGTAAAAGAGTTGCTTCCATCCGTCACCCCATGCCCTACGGTGATCTCGCGAAGCAAAAAGTACAACGTTTTGAAACCATTGACGATATGAAAAAACACGAGTGCACTATCGAGGAGATGGAAGAGTATGAACCGCATATTACTGAAGGAAGTGTTATCTACGCCGGTGTTGATTACGGTGCTATCCTTGCAGAGGCGGAAAAGGAAGCTGACGTTATTATCTGGGACGGTGGTAATAATGATCTGCCGTTCTATAAACCGGATCTGGAGATCGTTGTTGCGGATCCGCACCGTCCGGGTCATGAGCTCCAATATTATCCGGGGGAATCAAACTTACTTCGTGCAGATGTCGTTATCATAAACAAGGTTGACACCGCTGAAAAGTCAAATGTTGATTCGCTGAGAAAGACAATCCAGGAACAGAATCCCAGGGCGGTTATTATCGAGGCAAATTCACCGATATCAGTGGAGAAGCCGGAAGCAATAAAGGGGAAACGGGTGCTGGTTATTGAGGATGGACCCACCCTTACCCACGGTGAGATGAAATATGGTGCCGGCACGATTGCGGCACAGCAATTCGGCGCTGCTGAAGTTATCGATCCACGGCCCTTTGTTACCGGTACCATAGCGGAGACTTTTAAAGAGTATCCCTTTATCGGTACCCTGCTCCCGGCAATGGGATACGGTGAAAAACAGATGAAGGATCTGGAAGAGGTCATTAATAAAACCGATTGCGATCTGGTTGTTGTCGGCACACCGATAGATCTCGGTAAACTCTTGACTATAAACAAGCCTCATGTTCGTGTCCGCTACAGGTTGGATGAGATAGGTTCGCCGAACCTCGAGGAACTGCTGCAGCGGTTTAAATGATGAAAACGTTCAGGGTTCAAAGGTTTACAGTTCAGGGTTTTCGTGATATCGTTTCGAATGTGGTATTAGGTAACTGTTTTCCACAAAAAAAAGTATCCGCTTTAAGTGGTACCATTTGAACCGGTAACCGGTTACATACAATTTATAACAGGGAGATGCATGTCATGGCTGTCGATTTGCCGGGGAGAAGCTTTTTAACACTCAAAGATTTTACGCCGCAGGAAATAGAATACCTCATTGACCTTGCTTCAACAGTAAAGAAGGAGAAAAAGGAGGGAATTCGCAGGGAGCGGCTCAGGGGGAAAAACATCGCGCTGATTTTTGAAAAACCCTCCACCCGTACCCGCTGCGCTTTTGTTGTTGCTGCTGTTGATGAAGGCGCTCACCCGGAGTATCTTGGTAAAGGCGATATTCAGCTTGGTAAGAAGGAGACGGTCAAGGATACGGCCCGGGTTCTCGGCAGAATGTTTGACGGTATTGAATTCCGTGGTTTCAGCCAGGATACTGTAGACCAGCTTGCCCGGTATTCAGGCGTGCCGGTATGGAACGGCTTGACGGATATGTACCATCCCACACAGGTGCTCGCCGATTTTCTGACGATCAAGGAGTATCGCGGCAGCCTGCAGGGGGTTACCTTCGCCTATGTCGGTGACGGCAGGAATAATGTCGCCAATTCATTGCTCATCGGCGGTGCCAAACTGGGTATGCATATGCGAATCCTTTCACCGAAAGAGCTTTTTCCGGAGGAGGAACTGGTATCCCATGTTACTTCTGTCGCCGGGGAAAACAACGGCAGCATTACCCTCACCCACGAAGTTGACCGGGGTGTTGAAGGAGCAGATGTTGTGTATACCGATGTCTGGGTTTCCATGGGTGAAGAGGATAAGTTTGCAGAGCGCATTGCTTTGCTCAAACCCTATCAGGTCAACCGTGATATGCTAAATAAGGCTGCGGATAATGTTCTGTTCCTCCATTGCCTGCCCGCTTTCCATAACCGGGACACCATCATCGGGGAAGAGATGTATCACAAATTTGGTATTACCGAAATGGAAGTTACCGATGAGGTGTTTGAAAGCGGCAATTCTGTGGTTTTTGACGAAGCGGAAAACAGGGTGCATACCATTAAGGCGGTTATGATTGCGACACTGGGTGGTTGATTAATTCATACACCATAATACTTTTTTATTTATGTAATAATGCAAATCCTGCCTTCACCGCCTTTTTATTGATTCCGGCGATTTCAGTTTTTTGAAATGTTGCTATAGCAGTGCTGAAAGCTTCAACAGGAAACAAATAGCGGTATTTCAGTAGAGATGCCATTGCAATAACGGCAGCGGTCAGTCGGTTGATTTCTTTTGCGGTCCGGATAATAGGGAGCCGGACAATTTGTGCCCCGGTTTCGGGGAGGGTTAGCGATTCATCCGCAAGAATGACGCTGTGTTTCTGGAGTGTTTCAATGCGGCGCTTTGCTCTTTTTATGCCGTCGTCGGAGAGGACGATAAAATAGTCAGGAGAGTCGATTGCTGTGTATTCTATGCGCTGCGGTGATATAATTATTTCTGCGATTGAGTGGCCGGTCATAACGGTTATCGGATAATCATCTTTCTGAGTAGCTTCGAGGCCGCTGAACATTGCTGCTTCAGCGAACAGAGTCGCAGTTGATTTTATTTTCTGACCGGCACTGCCGGCGATGACGATACCGATCTGTCTTTTTATCGAATGAGGATATTTTACGTGAACAGGCGGGTGAAAAGAGAGTTTCTTTTTGCCGGTATTATAAACTTTGTGATATTGTTCGCTGTATTCAGGGCGGGGGTTGTCCGTTATCAGGCCCCGTCGGAATTTATAATTGTCCAGCAGATCAAACAGATCTTTTTTCCTGAGCCTGTTCCGGGGAGAGTAGTAGGCTGTACACAGTTCCCACACGTCTACCATTGCAAAACCGGGTTGCCTTATTGCCCGGGCGAGGACGGCGGATAAATCCCCGTCAAAAGCGGTAGCGCGGTAGACCCATGCAGCGCCGGCCGCAGAAACCGTTTCGCATATATCCATGGGTTTTTCAACATTGCCGAAAGGGGTGGTCGAGGTAATACCACCGGACGGGGTGGTGACCGAGTGTTGACCGCCGGTCATACCGTAATTGAAGTTGTTGCCGATGATGAGCGTTATACCGATATTGCGCCGGGCTGCGTTCAGCAGGTGGGTGCCGCCGATGCCGCACCCGCCGTCTCCCTGTAATACAATAACCGTCAGTTCGGGGCGGGCGAGTTTAAGGCCGCATCCGTAGGTAATCGACCGCCCGTGAAGCCCGTGAAAGGCGTTGGTCGTAAAATAACGGTCTGATAAACCGATACAGCCGATGTCGGTAACAATAACAACATTCTTCGGATCCGGCTGAAGGGAAACCAGTGCCGTGTCAAGCGCTTTTATCAGTAAACCGTGACCGCAGCCGGGGCAGTACGGAAGCGGGCCTATTGAATCCGTCATGTAACTGGTATACCGTTGCGCGCTCATAACAGTTTTCCCTGTTGAAGGATTGTCTCGGGTGAAATAAGAGTCGTGTCCATTCTGTTAACACCGATTACCTGAGCAGAACCGCGGACCAGACGCTCAATCTCCCGGCGGTACTGCCCCATATTCATCTCAGGCACGATTATTTTTTTAATATTCTTTGTCGCGGCGCGTATCGTTTTTTCCGGTACCGGGAACAGTGTCTGCAGTACCAGTGAAGAAATCTTTTTTCCCTTCGCACGGGCTTTTTGTACCGCAACCGTTGCGGAGCGCGAGATAATACCATAGCTGATGATCAGAGTTTCAGCGCCTTTCTGAAAATCTTTTTTAACCAGTGTCATATCCTCGGCGGCATCTTCAATTTTAGCGGTGTAGTGGTCAATCATTTCCTGTATAACAGCAGGATCGGTGGTAAGATAACCGGCTTTATCGTGCGTTGAGGTGGTATATCGTGCAATATATTTACCGCCAAAATCGGATATCGCAGGTACCTCGGACAGCTTGTTAAAGAAATGGGGCAGGTAGAGGTTTCCGGATCGGTGCCGCTTGCGCCGAATAAGAGGCGGCAGAGGTATCGCACTGAGATCCACCGATTCCTTGGTAACGCCGATTTCTTTATTTGTCAGGAGGAAGACCGGGGTCCGGTACTGCTCGGCCAGATTGAATGCACGGTAAGTAAGCTCATAGGCTTCGCCGACGGTGGCCGGACTCAGGGCAATAATCGGCAGACCGCCTGAGGCAACCCAGCGGGTGAACTGTATATCCCCTTCAGCCCCCTTGGTGGCGGAGCCGGTTGCCGGTCCCTGCCGTTGGATATTAACGATAACCAGCGGGGTTTCGCCGATGATTGCAAGGCCGATGTTCTCGCTGTAAAGACTGATACCGGGTCCGCTGGTTGCGGTAAGAACTTTTCTGCCTGCCATGGCAGCGCCGATACAGAAGCCAATGGAGGCTATTTCATCCTCCGCCTGGATAGCCATGGCACCTTTCTGCGGCAGCCACTCCAGCATATATTGCAGAATCGAGGATGAAGGGGTTATCGGGTAACCGGCGAAAAAGTCGCATTGTGCCTTTATCGCGCCCCTGGCAATAGCTTCGTTTCCCTCAATAAATTCCAGTTTCATATGATTACAAAAATACATACTGTGCAGGGAAACATTATGGTACTGAGAACCGCTTCTCAACCATTGTTATCCCCAGATTCTCAAGCTCGCTGAGAACCGGTTCATATATCTCCTTTTTTGTTGGTATCTGTACACCCCGAAGCGGTATCTTTTCTTCCGCCATTAATGAAACACCAATTGCCAGAGGTAAACTGACAGTTCTTGCCATTGCCGTATCGCCGTGGGGAATACCATAATCAATTAACGTCGACGTGATCATATCTCCGGAGGAGTCGCTATTTTCTATGGTGAAGGCGTGCTTGAGAATTATCATGTCGCGTTCACCCGGTTTATATTTCAGCTTTTTCAGCAGCAGTTCACTCAGAATGTCGAGCCGGTTATCGCAGTCAGGGACAGGTTCTTCACTGAACAGACCGAGCCAGTCGAGGTTCTTCATTACGAAGTTGTCTTTGTCAAGGCCTGCCTTTTCAGCGGTTTTTGCATAGATATCATCTTTTTCATCGGCACCAATCAAATCCGCCATCATTTTTTTATAGGTACCGCCCTTAAGAGCAGCTACCGGCGTATCATCCACCAGTCCCAGGTCAACTATTTTTTTAAGCGTATCGCACCAGCCGATATTTCGATACGTTCCCCGCATTACGGTTTTGGCATCGTTCAGATTATAGAGGTCTTTGTATGGCAGAGAATTCCGGTTCGGGTATACTTCAAACTCGCCCAGTCCCTCAACCTCCTCAACCCGTTTATTGAGAAACAGGTCTTTACCTTCAATGGAAACGATTTTTCCCTTTTCAAGGAATTTCGCCGCGTTTCGGGACGCAAGAACCACTCCTCTGGGACTCCAGGAGAATTTGTAGCCGAAAGGATTGTCGTTGGCTTCGGGCGCCGGAAGGCCGCCGCAGCAGGAGTAAAAGTGCAGCACCTTCCCGCCTTCACTGTAGACCTTATCAATGATTTTCATGGCGGACATATGATCGATACCCGGATCAACCCCGATTTCATTGAGGAACAGAAGATCTCTGCTCTTTGCATCATTGTCAAGTTTTTTCATATTCTCGCTGACATACGAGGTCGTAGCCATATGCTTGTTGTTTTTGATACACAGTTTTGCTACGGTGAAATGGTGCACCCAGGGGAGCAGGCTGACAATAATATCATGTTCCTGTATAAGTTGTTCCAGCGCATCCAAGTTTTCAACAAGAATCTCACAGGCTGTGCCGTTATCAAAACCCGAGACCAGATTCTCAGCCTTGCTTACCGTTCTTGAAGCTACAGTAACCTGGAAATTCTTCTTCAATAAATAGGTGACACCGGGTTTACTCACTAAACCGGCGCCCAGTACGAGTATTTTTTTTTTCGATGCTGCTGTTTGCATGGTAGTTATACTCCTTTTAGGAAATCATTCATATAGGTATAATCAGGGGTCAATTTGCCTTTGTAAACAATAACCGCCTTTTTGACTGGTTCCGGCAATGTACATTTCAAAAAGTCTACAGTATAATCGGCCTGCACCATAGCGGGTATAAAAGGCTTCAAGTGTTTGCTGAAATCCAGGGAGGATTCACGGGGGAATTCACAGGGCAGATTATCCACCGCCATGACGACAACACCCTTTCCGCCGGCGCCGTCTATCGTTTCCCCGGTCAACGGATTATACACATACACCGGAGCGTCAGGTGTGGTCGTTCGTACCGTACATTCAACGGCGCCTTCAACATCACAGCTTATGTCGCCTATGATCCGAAGCCGCGGTCTTACCTTTTCCGTAAAGAGATTTTTCAGATACTCTTTTGTTATCAGTCTCGGATATCGGTTGTCCCAGTAAACAGCGTTTATTATTAATGTTAAACAGGGTACATATTGCCCGAACCGGGAGCGGTATTTTTCCGGGTGATGATAGTAGTCATCAAGGTCAAACGGAGCCGCGGGATCGGAAGGAGTGAATAAATCCTCCTCTTTGAATATCACCTTGTACACCTTTTTTCGTGAATACTTTTTTTTATCAATAAAGGCATGCAGATCAGACGGGGCTATCTCTTCAACAGGGAGAAGGTCGAATATTTCCTGCGCTCCGCCAGAAACGTTACCATAGCCGACAAACCCGCAAATGAATGGAGTTAGCAGTTCAGGAAGGCCGTGCTTTTGTATCTCTTCACCGATACGTGTGAACGCTTCCTTTGCCTGTACAAGAGAATCGTAGCCGAAGGCATGTTTGACCTGTAAAAACGGGCTCCTGATCCGCTCCCACGCCAGACGTCTTCCCAAAGCCCAGAGGGTGTCCACCATACCCGCCAAACCGGCATATCTGCCAAAGAAGATTAACCTCTTACCTTCTGCGTCGGTGATTTTTTCGTAATCTATAAGGGTGCAGCCAAGCTCCATCAGCCGTTTAAGCATGGGAATGTTGGAGACCTGTCCCTTGATGGTATGGGAGAAGAAGACATAGGTTTTTCCGGGCTTCAGCAGTTCTTTGGGTATCTCTTTTACTGCAAATATTACTTTACACCTGGAAAGATCATCACTTATTTCGGCTCCTGCTTCAGCATATTCTTTATCCGGAAATATACGTATCGGGCACGGCTGTACAACACAGTGAATGTTGTGCACCACGCGTAATTCACTTATTGCATCAGGAACCAGCGGCGTGCGTTTTTCCCATTTGTTCTTATCTTCACCCCTGATACCAATGATGCGGCTGTTGTTATTTTTTGGTTGTGCCAAAGGAAATCCCCTGTGCCAATGGAAGTTCGGTTGACCAGTTAATAGTGTTAGTCTGTCTGCGCATATAGAGTTTCCAGGCATCTGATCCGGCCTCACGACCTCCGCCCGTATCCTTTTCTCCGCCGAATGCTCCGCCAATCTCGGCACCGCTGGTGCCAATGTTGATATTGGCAATACCGCAGTCACTGCCGTGGTGTGAAAGGAATGTCTCGGCGTTTATCAGGCTTGTAGTAAACATCGCTGATGATAATCCCTGATCGACACTGTTATGGATTTCCAGAGCCTCATCGAGCGTCTTATAGGGAAGGAGATAGAGGATCGGTGCAAAGGTCTCATCCTTGATAATCTCCATACCGACATGGCCTTTGACAATGGTCGGTTCAACATAACAGCCGGATGCATAGTTGTCACCGGTCAATACATTGCCGCCGTAAAGGATTTCGCCGCCCTGCTTCCTGATAACCTCGAGCGCTCTGGTGTAAAGGGCAACCGTTTCCCCGCTTGCCACCGGTCCCATGAGGATGCCTTCCTGCAGAGGATCGCCGATTGTTACCTGTTTATAGGCATCAATGAGGCCGTGCGCGACTGTATCAAAAATATTCTCCTGTACAATAAGCCGCCGGGTGGTGGTGCACCGCTGTCCGGCAGTACCGACGGCGCCGAAAACGACCGATGGGAATACCAGATCGAGATTAGCGTCTTCAGCAACTATAATCGCGTTATTTCCGCCTAGCTCCAGAATGGTTTTACCCAGACGTTTCCCGACAGCCTCGGCAATTCTTCTGCCCATTTTGCAGCTTCCCGTGGCGCTGATCAAAGGAATCCGTTTATCATTAATCAACTGCTCGCCGATGGTTTTTCCACTGCCGACGATCAGGTTGACAATGCCCTCCGGCAAATTGTTTTCCTTAAAAACTTTTGCAAGAATTTTGTGCACGGCTATAGCGCATAATGGTGTAGAGGATGAAGGTTTCCAGATCATAGTGTCACCGCAAACCAGAGCGATCATAGCATTCCACGCCCATACAGCCACCGGGAAATTGAAGGCAGAAATAATGCCAATTGTTCCCAGCGGATGATACTGCTCATACATGCGGTGAAGAGGTCTTTCAGAGTGCATGGTCAATCCATACAACTGCCGTGAGAGGCCGACGGCAAAATCGGCGATATCTATCATCTCCTGAACTTCACCTTCACCCTCGGGAAGAATCTTTCCCATTTCGAGCGTTACCAGTTTTCCAAGTGGTTTTTTATATTCACGCAGTTTCAGTGCGATCTGTCTGACTATTTCACCGCGTTTCGGTGCCGGGACCATCCGCCACGTTTTAAAAGCCTTCTGTGCCTGCTGAACAATCGTCTCATATTCCTTTCCGTCGATCTGCTGAACGTTAGCAATAACAGAACCGTCAATCGGTGAAATTGATTTCAGTGCACCGCCCTTACCGGTCAGCCACTGCTGTCCGGTGCATCCGCCGGCATTTACCTCTTCAAGGCCCAACTCGTTTAAGAAATCTCTCATTGATTTACTCCTTCCCCAATTAATTTCTCCATATAAGTATCAGATAAATTTTAAATGGAGCATTGGAATAATTCAGAGAAAGGTCCTGCTTTTCCCGTACTCCATTATCTCTCTATTATAATGTTAACTACTATATACTTCTATTACTTATGATTACGAATAGTATCTGTATAAATAGTACCATTTTATCAGCAGCTCTGTCCAAAATAAAGTCTATCCTCATCCATGAAACTGTTATTCCTTTACCTGGGAGGGTAAGAGGAGGAAAGCAGCACAGGATGAGGATAACTTTATTTTCAATATAATTAGCCCTTGTTAAATATAGACGATTTGTCAATCGTTAACAAAAACTGATTATATCCGGGATTACCTTTTTAAACCTGTTTTCAAAGAGTTGAAATATATCCGTCGAAGACGGATACCGTTCCCAATACTTTAATAACTACTACGGTAGTTAATAATATACATAAATTATATTTAAGAAAACAATAGCCGGGGAACAGATGGAATTTAAAGATATTACCGAGAAGATGGTTGAACTTGGTTTTTCAAGCTATGAAGCGCGTGCCTATATATCGCTACTGAAGAAAAATCCGGTTACCGGGTATGAGCTGTCAAAACATTCCGGTATCCCGCCGTCAAAGATATATGAAGTTATCGGCAAGCTTCTTGAGCGCTCAATCATCTCACCGGTTTCGGGAAAACCGACGAAATATATTCCCCAGGACATTCAGGTGTTTCTGAAAAATCTCCGCTCAAATTTTCAGGAAACAATGGGCTATCTTGAGAAATATCTTCCGACACTTGGACACAGCAGCTTTGATTATATATTAAATGTAAATAATATGCGCGATTTTATGAATAAAGCAAAGGGTATGATTGCCGGTGCACAGAATGAAATCATTCTGCTGGGCTGGGATCAGGAACTCAGCGAAATCCTTGACATAATACCAAAACAGGAGAAAATAAAAATAGCCATCATACAATTCGGTTCAATGCCGATTGATGTCGGTGTCGTCTATGATCACGGTATTGAAAAGGTTCTCGAAAGCGAGAAGGGCGGGCGCCTTTTTACTCTGGTAACTGATTCCTCCAGTCTCCTGCAGGGTATTATATCGGAAAGTGACCAGGTTCGGGGTATACATACCTCACATCCCAGTCTTGTCGAGATGGGTATCGATTATATGAAACATGAAATCTATACCACAAAGATGTACGATAAATTTGCCAAAGAGATGGACAGGAAATTCGGAGGTAAGGACCTGAAGAAGTTAAGGAATATCTGGGAAAAGTAAGAGAGGCCGGAGTGATGGAGTAGTGGTGTATTGTAGTGTTGGGTATATAAGGATTTGTCTCATTATTCCATTACTTCGGTCTTTATCTTCAGTTCCTGTACCAGTGCCTGCAGAAAGAGTCCGACATCACTCACCACCCCTACGGTCTGGCCGGAGCCGCGGTCGGATAGTTTGGTCACGACAGCCGGATTGATATCCACGCATACTGTTTTAATCCACGAGGGAATCATATTGCCGGTACCTATGGCGTGGAGCATGGTTGCAAGCATAATCACAATGTCCGCATCGCGGCATATATCAGCGTAGCGACGCTGCGCCTCGATCATGTCGGTTGCCGTTTCAGGCAGAGGTCCGTCGTCGCGGATCGATCCGGCGAGGCAGTAAGGGGTGTCCTTTTTGACAATTTCATACATTATACCAGAAGTAAGGTCACCCGCTTCAATCGCCGCTTTAATTGAACCGTGACGGTTGATATTGTTGATAGCGCGCATGTGGTTTTTATGGCCTTCGTAGGTTGGACTGCCCGTTGTCAGGTCAATGCCGAGTGAGGTATTGAAATATTGAGCTTCAATGTCATGGACAGCCAGCGCATTGCCGGAGAGAATACCGTGAATATATCCGTTGCGGATAAGGCCGGCGAGTGCAGGTGCGCTGCCGGTATGCACCACTACTGGACCTGCTACTGCCACAACTTTACCTTTTTTCCTTTTTATTCTTTTCAACTCCTCTGCAAACCGGCTCACCACAACTTTGACACTCCGCTCGGAAGAGACAACACTGCTCATGAACCCGAATGCACTGCTTTCACGTTCCCGCTCAGGAGGAAAGACACGAACAGATTCCGGAGAGCAGAGAATTGAATCACCCTTTTTAATGTCTCTCAGTTTTTTGCATACGGGGCCCTCATCGGAAATAACTATGACCGCATCCATTCTCTGGTTCTTAACTGCATGCCATGATTTGTTATAATAGACTTCAGTACGGTGATTAGTGGTGGAATAGAAATCATCGGGTGCGCAGCCGTCCTTTTTTGCTGTTTTGAGTATCGGTTCGGGTGAAGTAAATTCATAGCAGCCAGTCTGGATGAGTTTTTTCTCCAGCGCAGCCAACTGTTTCTGCGAGCTGCATATCACTGTAATGTCAAGTGATGAGGGTTCAAGATTGGTCTTGCCGATCTTGAATTTATTAATTTCGTAATCCGCGCCTTCCTTGATAGTCAGGTTCAGGATGCTGGCCAGGATACCCGAATCGATGAGGTGTCCTTTGGAGACAAAACGCTTTTTTACTTTCACAATATATTTCCCTGATTATTTGGATGAGTAAATACTGTTATATGAGGCGGTATAAAAATATATTAACGGAGGACAACAGGACAGTATAACCCGCCTGAGGAAGGCGGGTTATAGACAAGATAATTTAACGGTTACCGGCAGTAGATTCCGCTGCGGGTATCGGTGTATTCTTATCAGGATTTTTACCGATAAAGCAGACAATTCCATAGAGAGCAGCAGCGCCCAGCACCAGTGAAATAAAGGGATTGACACCGAAACCGCCGGGTAAATAGCCCAGCACTACCGCAACACCGGCGACAACCAACGCGTACGGCATCTGTGTTCTCACATGGTCAATGTGGTCTGATGATGACGCCATGGATGACATGATTGTCGTATCGGAGATTGGTGAGCAGTGATCGCCGAATATTGCACCGGTAAGGATTGCGCCGAGTGTTGAAAGGAGCAGGTGACCAACAACTCCCGGAGCGTAGGCATTTGCGAGCGGTACGGCCAGCGGCATTATAATTGCCATAGTTCCCCATGAGGTGCCGGTTGCAAAGGCGACCAGACAGGAGATTACAAATACGAACGCAGGCAGGAGACCGCCCGGTAATGCACCGGTAATCACACTGACCAGGTAATTGGCTGTGCCGACCTTTTCGGTAATGGAACCGAGTGACCAGGCAAAGGAGAGGATAATACAGGTAATTATCAGCGATTTAGTCCCGTTGATCCATGCTTCGAATGCTTCGTGCAGGGTTAATATCTTCTGTGAGGTAGCCATAATAATAGCCACAATACTGCCGAGAGCCGCACCCCAGAGCAGCGCGACCGATGCGTCTGCATCACCGAACGCATCCCGGATTCCAGCCAGACTGAACGGCAGTTTCGGGCCGCCGCCGCTGTACCAGAGACCGATGAACGAGATGACAATCATGGTAAGTATCGGCACAAGCGCATTCGACACCTTGAGTTTTATCTCTTTTGCCGATTCAGCTTCCTCGATTTCCAGTGACGACATGGGAATGGCTCCGTCAGCGAGTACTTTCCCGGTTTTGCGTGCCCTTCGCTCGGCGGAAAGCATAGGGCCGAAATCTTTCATGAGATAGCCAATGAGAAATACCATGACCAGGGCAAGGATATCGTAAAACCGGAACGGGATTGATTTAAGAAAAATGCCGTAGCTGTTTGCATCGATATTCACGGCTTTGAGTGCGTCATTTATCAATCCGAGTTCATAGCCCACCCAGGTTGAGATAAGTGCCATGCCCGCAACCGGCGCAGCGGTCGAATCAACTATATAGGAAAGTTTCTCCCGTGATATCTTCTTTGAATCGGTCAATGGCCGCATGGTCGGGCCGACAATCAGTGTGTTGGCGTAGTCGTCAAAGAATACAGCCACACCCATAAGCATGGTGTAAAGCTGAGCGCTGCGCACGGTCTTGGCTTTGTCTGCGAGTGCGGCAGCAATAGCCCTGGTACCGCCCATCTTGGCAATAACACCGATCATGCCGCCTATCGTAAGTGTGAAAATGAGAATCCCGGCATGAAATTTATCCGATACGGAATCGACTACAGTGGAAAAGGTATTGATATACCCGTGGAAAAGTTTGCCGAAGAAATTCCCCTGTACAAGCATTGCCGAACCGGTATACACACCCAGAAACAGTGATAAAAAAACCTGCCTGGTGACAAAGGCAAGTAAGATTGCAACCAGCGGCGGCAGTAATGACCACGCCTGAAATTTATAATCTGACTCTGGAATATAATGGGTAAAAAGCAGCGAACCAAGCATGAGAAGGATCGTTATAGCCAACAAGACTGTAAGGATCGAATTTTTTTGTTTCAAGAAGGCCTCCCTTCAGAGCGGTTAAAATTTTTTTCAAAGAATAATTTTTCTGAAAAGCGAAAAAAATGGGGATAGAATTACTGATTATAAAATAATCAATACGACCGTGCGGATTACATTAAAAAATGGAAATATCGTAAAGAAATATGAGTGCAGATCATTCGTACAACACCTTCACATTTTTAATAAAACTTGGTATAATAAAATCAACATCTTATATTACTATTACATCGCCATCAGACTCTTTCGTCCTCTTCTCTGAACAGGCATAATTAAATAACCGGTTATATTTTACCATACCGTAGCGGCTTATTATACAATGAGATATCACATATTTCCGGTTGTAAGCATACTGGTTTGTATTTCAGGCCCCGCCACTGCGGAAGATTCTAAACCCGGGTTTTACCTTCTCGATGACGACACAATCGTTTTTCAGGTCATGCGAATCCGGGCGGTGAATCTGGACAATGACAGGGTTATCAGCCGGTATATCGAAAAAGTGCTTCATCGGGAAACCCTTCCGGTCCTCGACCAGCAGTCCATTTCCGTACAAAAGGGCTACTGCGTGGTCTTTTTCTGGAAAAATTTCACGGGCAGGCAATGGGGATTCGTGCTTGCGCAGCCTGTGGGGCGGAATACCTGGAAAATTCGCATGAATGGTGAGAATTTCTGGACCAAACTGACTCTTTATGAAAATCAATCCTTCAAGTGGTTTACCTCTGGGCGCTCCCTCGGTCTGACGATTGAAGCTGCTAATGATAATGCTGTGCGGTATTTATATACGGGGGATATTGATTACTAACATAGAGCTGCCGGAAAGTTGTTGCCTTATTGCATGTTGTTAAAACTATCCGTCCCAAGTATGCACCTGGCAAAGGAAAGGGAATACTTACAGCACAGTTACCGGCACTGCCAATCGACAAAGGCAATGCCGGCCCAGGCTTAATGACTCAAGTGGTCATAGATAAGTATGTGTACCATATACCTCTGGACCGTCAGAGAAAAAAGTTTAAGAATGAGTATTCAATAGACTTTTCAGTATCGTGGTTCTGTAATCTTGTTGAAAACACAGGGTTCCGGATAGCGCCATTGTTTGACGGGTATAAGAAAAGACTTCTTAAATCCACCTGTATATGTGCCGATGAAACACCTGTTCCAGTATTAACAAAAGATAAAAAGGGTAAAACCCATCGGGGTTATTTCCGGGTCTACTATGACCCATTAAATAAAATTACGATTTTTGATTATAGAAAATCCAGGTTGAACAACGGGCCATCCGAATTTTTAGAGACGTTTACCGGAACTTTACCCTCGTAGTACTGCTCGATCGCTTTCTAAATATCCGCAATCATTCTCGAACCGCCTTATACGGAACCGTACGTGCGTTGGTGTGAGAGGTCGATGAGGGGGGCTATTAAGGCCGGCCCTCATCTCCCACTCAATGTAAGAGGTAAGCCTATTTAATAAGCGTTATTTTGTGACTTACCGCCCGTTTACCGGCCGTCAATTTTGAAATATAGGCGCCGGTTGCAATATTTTCATCGGCAATTGACCGATAATAGGTCCCTGCAGGCAGTACATCATTGACAAGATTGAGAACTGAACGTCCTAAAAGATTGTAGATGCCTAGTGTGACATGCGATTTACGTTCTATTGCATACTGCAGACCAATAAGTCTGTTGTTCCGGTAGACACCGTTCAGTGACAAGTATGGAACCGCAGACACAGGATTCACATCGGTAATAATTGGTGTGATAATATCAGTTTTTATACCGAAGAACCCGATGGACGACGTCAGGGTAAGTTCATCGTAATGGAGATCATAGAAAATTTCTCCAGGAAGGCCGTCAAGGTATTGAAAAAGGTGCGCTTCTATTGTGTCAACAATACCGTTGGTATCGGTCTGTTCTGTAAAATCCAGGAGCAGGATACTGTTTCGCTGAGCGAAGTAAATTGAATCGGGATGGTATTTATTGATAGTTACCCGCGAGACTTCAGCGCCGCCGGCCGTTTGTGTTACAGTTTTTAATGTCGTACCTCCATCGTAGGACCATGCTATGGCCCAGTCAGTATTGTCACCACAAGCAAGATAGATTGTATCGGTACTCCCGGGGCGGGATTTAATATCGCGTACCGGCAGCTCTTCACGGTTCGAATTGACCGCATCGGGACCAATAATGGTATCCCATGAAATACCGGCGTCCCTGCTTCGGTACATGCGTCCCTTAAGGTCACTTATTCCGGTGCCGACATAGATAACCTTGGCACCGCTTGTGCTGTCATAGGCAACATGAACGCAACTGGTTGCAAAAAGTGGCAGGCTGGTATTCATCGACCATGTTTGTCCTCCATCAAAGGATTGGGCTACACCGCCATAGGTGGAACGGTCAGTCTTAAGCGCCGCAAAGACAGTATCGGCACTGTAAAAAGTGATATCCACAGGTCGGCCACCATTCCCTTTGAATTGATTCACATCAAGGCCGGTTACCTGATCGAAATCGATACTGGAATAACTGTTTTCCTTGTAGCCGCCGTCGGTGGCGCGGTAAAAGCCATTTCCGCTGCCGGCAATAATCAACAGGGAATCATAGGGACTTATTGTAATTGAATGCATTGTCATTCCAAGATCGGGTTGAATGGGGAAATATCCATAAGGCGGTTTCCATTTTTCTGCATTATCGATAGAGGTGCCGGTGTATTGAGTCGTGTAAGCGATTCCGCTGGCAGTTGCAAGATATACGCGGTCAAGCTGATCTGGTCTCTGGGCCACATTATAAATTGTCAGCGATGCCAAACCATCAACACAAAGGTCAAAGGTACCGTCAATTCCATCGAAAGTCACGCAGGGGCCGTCATTCCTATACCCGATGTAGACATTGGAATTTGGTATGTGAAGTGCTAAATATTGAATACTGTTCGGTTCGCCCGGGATAACTCCCGCCATTTGTGTCCAGTTTAAACCAAGGTCATCACTGTATTTGGTACTGCTGAACACTCTGATATGGCCGGGGCCCGGGAGAGTCGTGTCCTGTGACACTACAAGCGGCCCGACATTGACACCCGGACCTCCTTCCTGACATTTTTGCCATGATAAACCACCATCGAGCGACCTGTAAATTGATGTTGGCCGCTCCGGTCCCGGATTATACGCAAAAATGGTGTCGGGCATTGTTTTGCTGATCCAAAGTGCACTAATAGTCTCAACAGGTATAGTGTCTCCTTCAGCAGTTGTGTCATAGACCATGACCTCAGTAAAAGTAATACCGTCAGTTGTTTTATATACTTTCCCGGCGTCCGGATTACTTGCTCCGACTTTCGATGCAATGAGGTAAAAGCTGTCGCCTGTCTTGTCTATTGGGCTTATTGAAGCGACGGTGTAGGAGGAATCGGTGTCCAATGCGAGTACACTGCTATCCGGGAAACCACCGACATCCCACGTTTTTCCGGTATCAGCACTGATTAAAATGATATCATTGGAGGCAAGATAAATCTTTCCTCCATAGACAGAGGCTGTCTGAATGCAACCGTGATTCTTAAGTTCCTTTCCTGTGGCTGCTTCATACTGTTGTTGTACCTCACGCGCAATGTAATCATCATAGAGCGTATGCCAATACTCACCATCTGTTGAGATTACGCAGGAGTGCATAGTACCGCCTTCCTCTGATGTCAGGGCTACTGTGATACCGCCATCAGAAACGACATATATACCGCGGCCTCCCCACCCTTTTTTGTTGTTCGGATCGACTTCGATTTCAAGAGAGTCATCGGGAAAGCTTTGCTCCCACGTTTTACAAGAATCTGATGAAGTAAACAATGACAATGGGCCGGCAACAGCGGCAAAGACCTTATCATTGACTTCATCATAGGCATAACTCAGAACAGTTCCGCCATAGAGGCCGAGGTTTTCGCGGGTTGATTGAGAATTGACTGTTAGTGTACTTATCAGCATAATGGACATACCAAGTGCTGTGAAAGGGAAGCGAACCTTCATCAAAAGACCTCCTTTGGGTTGTGTGAGAAATGTTTCAATTCCAATGATATTGTGCAGCTGGATTCTGAAAAGCATTTAAAATCAATTGTCATAATTTTACCGAAAAAGTAATATTATGTCAAGAGGAAATTAAGTGATTAAGCATGAATGTTATGAAAATGGTGCAAGAATGTTTATATTGATTCCCGTTGATATATATACCTTCAATAATCAGTCGTCTCTCTTTGCCGGCTAGAGGGTACATTGCTCTCACCGGCATTCATCAGATACCACTTAGCTGCAGGTAAAAGGAAATTATATTGGATTGTATCCGATTGTGAAAAGCTATATAGACGCGCATAAATAAATGTACTATATAGCTACCAAAGCTGTTACAGATAAGGGTTACAGCGATATGAAAAATTAACATTAATTCGAAAAGGTTTATTTTGCCGGCTGCACAGCCTTTTTTCATATTTTACAGTGCGCATAAGTAATTGCAATATAAGGAGACGGCTATGAACGCAGGAATATTTGCCAGAGGTAACAAAGCAACTATCCGGAAGCTTAAGAAGTTACGCATTGCTGCTCAGAAAGAAAAAGCGCCCCGCAATTCCCAACCACGAATACCGACACATGGTGAACGTAATTCACAAAAAATTATGGGAGCGGTATCTCTTTATGGTGTGAAATTTGTATACCGGCATCAGACAGAGTATTTCAATGCTCAGTCCTATATCGGTTTCCTTGAAACGAAACTGCTCTCCAGTTATTATAAGGCAAAACAAAGGATTTATCTGATTATCGACAATGCTTCCTGTCATAAGAAACCGGAAGTATGGGATTACATGAGTAGGAACAGGAACAAAATTTAAACGCATATGTTGCCGTCATACTCACCAGAATTCAATGCAGTGGAACGTTTATGGCATCATACAAGGATGTGTGCAACCCACAATCGGTATTTTGAAAGCCCCCGGCAACTATGTGAGGCGCTTTTTAGTACCTTCAAAATTATGCAGGAAAATCCTGAAACCGTGAAAGGCTTGATACGACCGTACTTTTAGCCTCAATAGTAGTATTATTTATGCGCGTCTATATAGCTATAACCTTTCCTTAACCTGTTATTCATATCCATTAAACCTGGCGCTTCGACAATAGCTCAGCACAGGTACCCAGGATATCATCGCACGCTATAATAATTCTTGCTGCAATATTTCTTTTAATACCTTTCTTTTGGATCATTATAACTCATATTACCATTTTTTTCAATTATTAATCGAGTATCACTGTGATTCAGACACTACAAAATGGCACAGGGAGTACTTTATGCACCCAGGCGTCTTTCTTTTATGGTGATTCCGATGCCGTGCAGCAGATATTCCATGATTGTTCGAATTGCATATAACGCTCTTCAATACCGGTACGTTTGATGTATAAGTATCGAAGGCTTGCAATTGGGAAGACGGTTTATACGTTGTGTCAAGCCCCCAATACCGCAGGATGGTATCATTGCTTTTAATGCTCATCAGGGAAACCTTCAAGGGAACCATTACGTCAACCTTAAACTGTTTCTTTAAATCTGAGATGAATACGCCGTCAATATAGCCGCGATCAACAATCAACAACTGCATTACACCGGTACCGACAGCCTTGACGAACTCATTGACCAATACGCGGCCCTGAGATAATTCATCTGTATTGCCTTTATCAAGTTGATACCCGGCCGCAATATAACCTGGTTCGTCACTGAATACATGCAGCAATTGGCTCAGCGCATGGCAGTTCCGGCAGCGCCCGGTATCGGCAACTTTGCAAACCGGGATAAATCGGCCGGGCTTCACGGAATACCCTGCGGGCGGCTGAATTTTAAGGCCGGACGTATAACTGTCGGCCCTCAAATAGTTTCTGAATCACAAATGCAATACAGGGTAATGCACAGTAATACAAATAAAGTTTAAATTAGCGGAGGGCTTCCTCCCTACCGGAAATTCACTCTCCCCAAACGTTCTTCAAGACGGTATTTACACCTACTGAGGTGGTTTAAAAACCTCCCCGAAGGTGGTAACAACGCCATCCGCGGACCGGTGCAATATGCTTTTATAATCATGATTCACGATCCCAACATCAATAAAAACAAATTGTTACAACAAAACCTGCCGCCCTTTGTTTTGCCGGCATAAGTATTGCTATGCCAGAAACAGGAATTGGTTAATTAATAATTCGATTGTAAAAAACTTGAGGAAAACAGATGGCAAAAATTTTAGTTGCGGATGACGACCTTTTTTACCGCAGACTGATAACAGACTGGCTTCATAAAATGGGACATGAAGTCACTTCCGTGACCAACGGCAATGATGCATTACGCGAATGGCAACAATCAAATCCTCCATTTGATTGTATTGTTGTGGATGTTTTCATGGACGGAATGTCAGGGCCGGAACTTTTCGAAAAAATTCAGGAAATTGTCATTGCCGAAGACAATCGAAAAAGACGCTTGAAAGCCATTGCAATGACAAGCGACGAAAGGATTGAGACAGAAATTGCGGTCAGGCAAGTGCGGGCCATCAGTCTTCTGATCAAGCCTTTTCCAGAAGAAAGGTTTGCAGAGGTGATAAACGCAACACTTCATGGCCGCAGGCAATCTGTAAAACGATAAAACCTTTAAACAAAAGGGAGGATTAAAATGGCAGAGCTTGCAGCGCCTCCAAAATCCGAAGTGGGTAAAAGAACCGCCGTTCCAAATAAGCAGGATGATCTTGCGGAAAAAAGAAAACTCGCAAAACAGAGAGCCGCCCAGCGTCTGGCCAGCCGTACTGCAGCCAAACGACAGCAGGCGGCTGAACGCATTGCCGCGGCAGTGGAGGAAATGACCAGCTCGGTTACCGAAGTCAACGCAGCGGCGGATCAGCTCAACAGCGCCATGGAACAAATTTCATCAGGCGCAACCCAGGCAAGCGCTGCGGCTGAAGAGAGCCAAGCGGCAGCCAGGGAATTGAGCCGCGGAGCCGAAAACAGTTCGGCAGCTGCGCAGCAAAGCGAAAATAAAATCAGCAGTCTTCAGGAGCTGGTTCGCCTCACTGCAGATGAAATCAGGAACCTGGTGGACAACGTGAAAGTGGCTGCTTCCAAAAACCTGGAGTCTGCCGAAATGATCGGAAAACTGGAACAACAGGCGGATGAAATCGGTCAGGTGGTCAGGACTGTGGCCGGTATTGCCGACCAGACCAATCTTCTGGCATTGAACGCGGCTATTGAGGCGGCGCGGGCCGGAGAGCACGGCCGGGGATTTGCAGTGGTTGCCGATGAAGTCAGAAACCTTGCCGAGGGCGCGGAAAACTCGGCCAGAGATATCCGAAACCTGGTTCAGGACATCCAGAAGGATGTAAAAAAAGCTGCGGAAGATATTAGAGCCAATGCCCAAAAGGGGGAGGTACAGGCTGATAATGGTGATAAAATAAATAATCTGTTGGACGAAGTTGCTGCAACAATGAACGCGGTGGCTCAGGCATCAGGGGAGATCAATAATATTACTTCCGAAATGCAAGTCGCCAACATCCAGTTTACAAAAGGAGCCGAACAAATCGCTTCAGCGGCTGAAGAGGCAGCCAGCGCCGCGGCAGAAGCCTCGGCCGGAGTCAAGGAGCAGACCAAAGCCCTGCGGGATATCGAGGCCACCACCGATGAACTGGCGCAGATGTCGGAAGAACTGAAAACCTCAACGGACATGGACAAAAGCAGCGAACAGCTGGCAGCAGCGGCCGAAGAGCTGTCCGCCACCATTGCCGAGGCCACTTCAGCTTCACAGCAGATCATGACAGCCATAGAGCAGATCTCCAGGGGTGCAGAAGAGCAGGCTTCCGCCACTGAGGAATCCGCGGCAGCCATAAAACAGATAGCCGGGAATACGAATGATCTCAAAGAAAAGGCAGCCACGGCTCTTGAAAGAGTAAACAAGCTGCAGGAAATGCTGGGCACAAGCAAGGAAAAAGCCAATGAGTTAATCGACGGTATCGGCGAGTCATCTCAAGCCAACAAGCAGTCGGCTGATAACATTAGTACCCTGGAAGTGCGTGTGCGCCAGATCGACAAGATCGTGGATGCCATCAGTAACGTGGCCATGCAGACCAACATGCTGGCGGTAAACGGCGGCATTGAAGCGGCGCGGGCCGGAGAATACGGCAAAGGGTTTGCCGTGGTTGCTTCAGACATCCGGACTCTGGCTGCGGATTCCGAAAAAAATGCAGAGAAGATTAAAGATCTTGTCCGGAATATCCAGGACCAGACACAGGCAGTGGCCCGGGATGTAATGGAAATAGGCGCTGCCGCTGAACGGGAAGCGGAGATTGCAAAAAAATCCACGAACAACATTATTCAGGTGGAGACAGATATGGCCGAAGTTCAGCAAGGGACAAGCGGTGTTTTGAATGACGCTGAAACCGCAGCCGCAGCGGTTGAGCAGGCCCAAAAAGGCGTGGAACAGATTTCCGCAGCAGCAGAGCAGGCTGCCAGCGCCAGCAACCAGGCAGCAGCCTCGGCCCGTCAACAAAATAGCGGTATGCAGGAACTGTCCCAAGCCATCGAGGATATCTCCGCCATGGCTGATGAATTGCAAAATTAACCCGTCTGAAAGGAGGGTTGAATCATGGAAGCAAACAATGTTTTGCCGGAGAATATCAATCAACTTGTCAGTTTTACCCTGGCTGATGAAGAGTTCTCTTTCCCGATAAATGCGGTTAAGGAAATTGTCAGGCTGCCAAAAATAACACCTGTTCCGGGAGTATCTGAATCGGTGAAGGGGATCATCAACCTGCGCGGCAGCATCCTGCCGCTTATTGATCTGCGAAAACGCCTTAAACTTGATGATGCCCGGCACAGCGAAACTACCAGGGTTATTGTTATCCGGCACGGAGAAGTCAACACCGGCATGATCGTAGACAAGGTGAACGAAGTGCTGCATGTGGAGAAGGAGCAGATAGAATCCCCGCCTGCCGATCTGGAGTCTTCACGGACAAGCGGGTTGCGCGGCCTTGCCAGGCTCAATGACGGCAGGCGCGTTGTAATGATCCTTTCCGAAGATAAACTTCTTCCGGGTGTGGATGCCCGGTCGCAGGGCATAGCCGGCCCTGGACTCACGACATCTAAGGCCACTCTGAAAAAAGAGGAATTAAAAGCTGAGGATGAAAGGCTACTGATCGTTTTCAAACTGGCCAACGAGGAATTCGCTGTCAATATTACTGAGGTTAGGGAGATCGTCCGGGTCGGGAACATTGTTCATGTGCCGCAGGCGCCGGATTTCGTTCTGGGGATCATGCCGCTTCGGAACGAGCTGCTGCCGGTAATTGATCTTCGGTTACGGTTTGGAATGACGCCGGATGACGACAAAACCACAGCCTCCGAAGAAGCAGAAATTGAAGTACAGAATAACGAGACGGACGCCCGCCGCATTCTCGTGGCGGACATAGGCGGCGTGACCACCGGACTTATGGTAAATGCCGTATCCGAGGTTATCAGGGTATCTCAAAGAGATGTGGACCCGGCTCCGGAGACAATCGATCCGGAAAAGTCAAAGTTTATACAGGGCGTCGGCAAACTGGACAACGGCGGCAGGCTGCTTATGTTGCTTGATCTGGTCAGACTGCTCTCCAGCGAAGAAAAGGAAATGATCACGAATGTCGCAGAAAAACAGCAGGAAAAAGGAGAAAATTCCATGAACCGGAAAAAGGAATTGGTGGATGAAAGGCAGCTTGTCTGTTTCAGCATCGCGAATGAAGAATATGGGATTGAAATCATGCAGGTTCGGGAAATTATTCGCATCGACGTCATAACCGAAGTGCCGGGCGCCCCGTCCTATGTCTCGGGCATTGTTAATCTGCGCGGCGATGTTCTTCCGGTGATCGATCTGAGATGTCGATTCGGCCGTAAAACCGGTCAACACTCCGAGCAGAACCGAATACTTGTCGTGGATATTGGCGACCAAAGAGCAGGCTTTATCGTGGATTCGGTAAGCGAGGTGATAAGCATTCCGGAAAGCAGTATTGAGACGGCGCCGCAGATACTGAGCGATAATGTGTCCAGCCGATATGTCAACGGGATCGGTAAAATGGATGAGGGAAAAAGAACAATTATTCTTGTAAACACGGACGCCCTCCTGGAGCGGGAGGAAATTGAGGCTTTGCCCGGCGATGATTCTCTGAATTCAAAGGCAAATGTCAAAGCGGAAAAGAGTGTCGAATCTGCCGGGACACAATTCGAACGTGATAAAAAAACAGGGGAATTGATGTCTCTTACAAAAGCCGATCTGCTGACCAGAGCGAGGGAGCTCAAGATAAACGTTGATGCGAAGATGACCAAGAAACAGATAGCCGGGCTGCTCGTTGAACAGGGGGCTATTGGATAAAAATTTGATCATTGAATATTTGCCCACGGGCAAATACGCGGGATGTGATAGGAATTTCAGAAGGAGAAATACGGACATATGGCAAAAATCAGTGTGGTTATTGCAGATGACTCAGCCCTGATGCGCCGGGAAATAAAGAAAATTCTGGAAACCGATCCACAAATTGAGGTGGTTGCCGCAGCTCGTGACGGGAGGGATGCAGTTGAAAAAACCCGTGAGTTTGAACCGGACGTGGTGGCTCTGGACATCAATATGCCGGTAATGGACGGACTCACCGCGCTGCAGCATATCATGATGGAGTGCCCGCGGCCGGTGGTGATGGTCAGTTCTCTTACCCAGGAGGGTGCGCTCACCAGTTACGAGGCGCTTGAGCTTGGCGCGGTAGACTTTGTCGGCAAACCAGGCGGCACCATCTCGCGCGATATCGGCAAGGTGGGAGAAGAGATCATATATAAAATCAAAGCAGCGGCCGGAGCAAACAGGAAGAGGCTTGGACTGGCAAGGGTTAAACGTCGCCGTGCAGAACCGGCAAAGCGCGGCAAACAGTTGACAACACCTGGAAAATCAAGCGGTAAGATAGTAGTGATCGGTCAGTCCACCGGCGGCCCGAACACCATTATGGATATTCTTCCCTTTTTGCCGGAAGACCTGGGCGCGCCGGTTATCGTCATCCAGCACATGCCGGGTTCGTTCACCCCGTCATTCGCCCAGCGGCTGGACAGCAACTGTGCTCTGCCTTTCAAGGAGGCGGAGCGGGGGGACATCATCGAACCGAATCACGGATATCTGGCTCCGGGTGATATTCATTTGATGCTGGCTCCAAGAGGAGCTGGCAACCCCGGGGCATTGGCACGGCTTTCATCAAAACCGGAAGACACCCTGCACAAGCCCTCCGTTGATATTACCATGATGTCGGCGCTTGATCTGTACGGAGGACCGAACATCGTTGCGGTTCTGCTTACCGGCATGGGAGCGGACGGGGCCGATGCCATGGCCGCCATCCGGCGTGCCGGAGGCCGCACTATTGCCGAATCCGAGGAAACATGCGTAGTTTTCGGTATGCCTAAGGAAGCCATTGCCAGAGGCGGCGCCGAGTTTGTTCTGCCGTCCTACAGGATCGGTGAAAAAATAACTGAACTTGCGAGGGGCAAAAACTAAGAGGCACGCTTTATCGGTGGCATGCGGCGCCCCGTGACAAACAAGGAGACATTCCATGTGTCACATACAGCAGCGCTGATTGTTGATGACGGGCCTGCAGTGGCCAAAGCAAGTCGTGACCTGTAAACCTGGAGGCGTAAGGTGTTAAACCGGGCGCGCGATATTTTCCGCGAGCCGATCAACGAAAAGCAAAGAAACCTTATTTTTGACTTTAAGGAGTTCGTCGTCTGTCCTTCTCTTGTCCGGGGCAATCTGTTGGTCCTGAGCAAACAGGCAAGGGAAGGCCAACATGAAATCAGTCTTTGCAATCTGCGACCTGGCTCGGCAAATTCGGTGAAAATTATTGGATTGAGCAAATATACAAATATATCCCGAAAAAAGTGAGGCGGTAAAGGCCCTGCGTAAGGAGGGTAAACATGAATGAACCGACCCTGGAAGAAATGCTTGAAGAACTGGTAAACGGCGGTGAGGAAATTCGCCGCTTTGCCGCTGAAGAACTGGGAGAAACCGGAGATTCTGACGCAGTCCCCGGTCTTACGGCAGCTTTGCGGGACGACTCCGTGGCAGTACGGGAAGCTGCGGCCGACGCTTTGATTGCCATCGGAGGAGAACCGGTTTGCCATGCCATACTCCCACTGCTTGACGATGACGATGCCGCGGTGCGGAATCTGGCGCTCGAGGTTTTTCAACGGCTCTGGGCCCATGCCATTCCCGCATGCATAGAACTTTACGCTTCATCTTCTCACGACCTGCGCAAGATCGCTGTGGATACTTTAGGGAAAATAGAGGAAACCAGGAAGTCTGAAGGATTTTCCACATTGGTTTCCGCTCTTGACGATCCTAATATCAACGTCGCCCAGGCAGCCTGTGAAGCGCTGGGTCGGATTGGCGGTAAAGACGCTGTCAAGGCGTTGGCGGATCATGTCGGACGGCACGCCTGGATGGATTCCACGATTTTTTTGTCTTTGGCAGAAATCGGCTCTCCCGAAGCAAAAAAAGAGCTGGAAAAAGTAAGGCCGGAAAAACTTGAGCCGGATGTCCTATATGCTCTCAAAGCGGCACGGGAGATGATAAAATGGCGCTGAAATCAGAAATTACCCAGGTGCAGCTGGATCGGATAAGAGAGCTGATTTACAGAGAGACCGGCATTCTTTACGAAACAAAGAAGGACTACGCCCTGAAAGATCGACTGGAGCGGTGCATGGCAGAAGCCGGCGCCGGATCCTTTCACGAATACTATAACGGATTGTCTTTGAATAACAAAAGCCATGAGCTTCAAACCCTGATTGAGGAACTTACGGTGAACGAGACCTATTTTTTCCGTGATTTTCCCCAACTCCGGGGTTTTGCTGAAAAGGTTTTACCTCTCGTGGTTGCGGAAAAAAAAGCAAAAAACGATTTTTCACTGAAGGTATGGTCCGCGGCCTGCTCCACCGGGGAGGAACCCTACACCCTGTCCATCATTGTCCAGGAGATGGTAGAAGATTACGAAAAGTGGAAGGTCTCTATTTTCGCCTCCGACATCGACCGCCAGGCGCTGCGCATGGCCAGAAAAGGGGAATATGGACAACGCTCAATGAAGGACACTCCGTTACCATACAGAGAAAAATACTTTGAAAAGAAAGAAAATTTCTGGCGTGTGTTGCCCCATACTGCTGAACCCGTGGATTTTGAGCTGCTCAACCTTATTGACCGACACTCCATGCGCCGCCAGCGGGGGTATGACTTTATCTTTTGCCGTAATGTCCTGATCTATTTCAATGACCTGTCCCGCAAAAAAGTCGTGAACAGCTTCTACGATGCCCTTAACCCGGGCGGTTTTTTATTTCTAGGCTCTTCCGAATCCGTAGGGCGAATCACCGCGGCCTTTGAATTGACAAAAATAGATGGCGATCTGTTTTACAGAAAACCCAAAAAGGAGAGGTGAAAAAATGGCTAAGGTATTAATTGTGGATGACTCGCATATTGTTTTAAATCTGCACTCTTACATCTTCCAGACAGCGGGTTTCGAATGCGCCGTTGCAGAAAACGGCTTTCTGGCCCTGGAAATATTGAATCAGGAACATATGGACCTGGTGGTGACAGATATAAACATGCCGCGCATGGACGGCTATGAGCTGACCCGCCGGATAAGGCGGACGCCTGAGCTTAAAGATGTGCCCATTATTATTATTTCCACAGAGGAGGAAGCCAGGGACAAGATGAAGGGTATGGAGGCCGGAGCCAATGTATATGTGGTCAAACCGGCTGAACCAGCCGCATTGATTGCTCACGCCAATATGCTGCTCGGCGGAATCAAAGCATGAACCAGGTTTACACTTTCAGGGAGGGAAAATAGAAATGACTGAAATAAATCAGGAATTTGATACAGATATCATTCTTGAGTTCGTTGCCGAGTCTTTGGAACATCTCGAGGGTATTGACCGGCAGTTGATGGAATACGAAGATAATCCGGAAAATATGGATCTGATCAACAGTATCTTTCGGGCGATTCACTCCATCAAAGGGTCTTCCGGTTTTTTACAGTTTGACGATATCAATCAGTTGAGTCACCGGATGGAAACGCTGCTGGATCAGCTGCGCAAAAAAGAAAGAGATTTTTCACAGGAAATCATGGATCTGCTGTTGGAGAGCTGTGACATGTTAAAATTACTTGTGGAAGAAATCAGTAAGCAGATGGACAATAAGATTGATGTGGCGGCGACAAGTGATAACGAAAAGCTCTCCGCTATCCACAAGGAATTGGACCGTCTGCTTGACAAAGATGTCAGGGAACAGGAGCCACCTCAAAAAGACAATACGGCGCCGCCGGAAGCGGCGCCAATGCAATCGGCTTCCACAGGGTACACTGTATCGCAGAAGCTGCTTGAAGATTTTCAGGTCGAGGCGGGCGAGCGCCTGGAATCCTGTGAGCGCGGACTGATACGGCTCTCAGAAAAAACAAATGATATCGAGGCAATTAATGCGGTATTCAGGGATATGCACTCGATCAAGGGAACATCTTCCTATCTTGGTTTGACCGATATCAGCAAACTGGCTCATACAGCGGAAAGCATGCTGGAGATTATACGGAGAAGAGATGCGGTAATGGTGTCGGATGATGAACTTGATCTTCTGTTCGAGGCTCTGGACCTGCTCAGGGATATGGCGGCCGAACCGGGCGCGCCCTCTGAAAAGGCACACGTTTTGGCGGAGAAAATAGAAAAGAAAAAAAACAATCTGGAAAAAGATAAGGAGAGTTCCTCAAAAAAGGCGGCTCCCCTGCCAACCATTGATCCCCTGTCCATTTTTCTGGATGCGGCTGAACAGCACATATCCGCCCTCAAAGAGTGTGTGGCTGGAAAAAACGATGGGAAAGACAATGACGGCAAAGTCGACATAATGTTCCGGGCCGTACATTCCCTCAAAAGCAGCGCCCGTTACATGGGGTTTGAACGGGTGGAAACCTTATCCGCTACTTTAGAGTCAATGCTTGATTCCGTGCGAAACAAAGAAATAGAGCCGGGACCGGCAATTTTCGATTTTGTCGCAGATACCGTCAAGGACATCGAGAAGGCCCTTGTCGATATCGAAAGCAACGGTAAAAACGAAACGCCTTCTCCTCCTGTTCACAACTGCAAAGCGCCGGCCCCGGCGCCGGAAAAACAGGCGCTGTCACCATCTGCCAAGCAACAGGCTGCTTCACCGAAAACAATGCGGGTCAACCAGGCTCTTCTGGATACTTTCATGAATCTTGTAGGCGAACTCATTGTCACCCGCAATGCTTTTAGCCACATTGAACGCAAACTGGAAACGGGCGACCAGGAGAAAGACGAGGCAGTCAAGGAACTTCGAAGCGCCTCGCTGTCTGTAACGCGTATATCGGAAGAGATGCAGCGAACCGTTATGGAAATGCGCATGGTGCCCATCCGTAATGTGTTTCAGAAATTCCCCCGCATGGTCAGGGATATTACAAGAAAAAATGGTAAGCAGGTCCGGATTATGCTCCAGGGGGAAGATACGGAAATTGATAAAGGCATTGCTGAGGATCTGGCCGACCCGCTGGTGCATATCATCCGCAACGCCGTGGATCACGGCGTGGAAACTCCGGATGAACGCAAGCGCGCCGGTAAGACCGAAAATGGAACCATTATCCTGCGCGCCGCCCATGAAGGCAATTTCATCATTGTCGAGGTTCTTGACGACGGCCGCGGTATCAATACCGAAGCCGTACTGGACAAGGCGATTGAAAAAGGGTTGACTGACCGTGAGCATGCCGATTCGCTGACCCATGAAGAGATCTGCAGCTTTATTTTCCATCCCGGTTTTTCTACCGCTCAAGAAATAACGGATATTTCAGGCAGGGGTGTGGGGATGGATGTGGTCATGACCAATCTTAAAAAACTTAAAGGCAATGTGCAGGTGACCTCGGAGCGCGGTCAGGGCACAAGGGTGCGACTGGAGGTGCCTCTGACGCTTGCACTGGTTGACGCACTTTTGTTACAGGCGGCGGATCAAACGTTTGCCATGCCTCTTGAAGCTGTTGCCGAGACAGTCAAGGTGCGACACAGCGGCTTGAAATCGCTAATGGACAAGAAAGCGATCGCACTACGGGGTGAGGTGGTTCCTGTTGCTGAACTGGCGGGCCTGATTGGCGTCTCCCATGAACAGAAAAACGCCGGCAGCGAACTGACCCTGATTATCCTCAAACAGGGAGACAGCAGACTGGGCCTTGTTGTTGACCGCATTCAGCGCAGGGAGGAAATCGTTGTCAAGCCCCTGGCCGATTACCTGGCCGCCATCCCCGGCCTGGCCGGGGCCTCCATCCTGGGAGACGGGCGGTCAATTCTCATACTTGAGCCTGCCGAACTGATCGCCTTGGCCTTTGGTAAATAAAAGAAACTGTATGGACAGGGAATGACAGGCCACCATTATTTGTTGGAAATTCAAGAGGAATATTCACAATTGGTAAAAAGGTACTGATAATGAGAGACTGATTCCGGTGAAGCAACTGACGAAGATAAAAGAAGTTATTTGAGCTGCTTATTTGAAGTCTTTGGGATTCAGACCCAATCTCTTTGTTTTTAAATAGAAATTCTTTTTATGCAGTCCTGATATTGTGAGAGTCTCTTTCAGGTTTCCCCTGGCGGTTTCAAGCAGACTGGTAAAATAACGGCGGTCGAATTCGGCAATCGCTTTTTCTTTGGCAATTTTGTATTGCTCCAGTTTACAATCCTGTGTTGGAGGGCGTGTTTTGTTGCAAGAGGCATACGTTTTACGATCAATTTCACTGATCAGCTCATGCGTTATGACGCCCCCTCTGGCAAAATGGCAAAGTTTGAAAACCGCATATTTCAATTGACGAACATTGCCCGGCCATGACCTGGAAGCCAGGATATTAATTGCCTCGGACGTGATAAAGGGCTCCTCCTGATCGGAATGCTGGGCATAAATCCTTATAAAATGCCGGACCAACAGAGGAATATCTTCGGTCCGCTCTGAGAGCGGCTCTGTTTTTATTACAAATCCGCAAAGCCTGTAGTAAAGGTCTTCACGGAAACGCCTTTCCCGGATCCGCGTTTCCAGGTCCTGATTTGTCGCGGCTATGATCCGGATATCTGCAAATCGGGGGACGTTCTCCCCTATCCGAAAATAGTCCCCGCTGTCAAGAAATCGGAGGAATTTCGTCTGGACTTCCAACGAGAGTTCTCCCACCTCGTCAAGGAACAGCGTACCGCCGTTTGCAGACCCCAAAAATCCGTAGGTGCCCCGGACCGCACCGGTAAATGCGCCGGTGACATGCCCGAACAGTTCCGATTCGGCCAGACTTCCCAATGTGGCGCAATTTAAAGGGAGATAGGGTTTGCCGGCCCGCCTGCCGGCTGCATGGATCATTCGTGCGATGACGTCTTTACCGGTGCCGCTCGCACCAACAATAAGGACCGGCAAATCAGACGCGGCTATGATCGGCGCTTGTTCGCGAACCATGCGGCAGAAAGAGGAATAACCGACAAGTTCCGTGGAATTAAAAATATTATTCTTTTCTCCTTTTCCTCCTTTTGTTACCACTTTTTTATTTTTCCCCGTGTTTTTCCATGTTCGGTTCCGTTATTCTTTGAGCGCCGCCCGAATGGTTCGTCACTTGTTGATCAGAAAATATCACACACGGGCGCAATCCGGCTGCATTGGGTTAATATGGATTAAGTGTAATATGATTAAGTGAAAAAGTCAAGTTTATCCGAATTTAACCTGTGATTCAGACGCTGCAAAATGGCGCAGGGAGCGCTTTATGCACGCAGGCGTCTTTTTATTATGGAGATTCCGACGCCGTGCAGCAGATATTCCATGATTGTTTGAATTGCTATATGCCGTTCTTCAATACCGGTACTTTTGATGTAAGTATCGAAGGCTTGCAACTGGGAAGATGATTTATACGTTGTGGCAAGGCCCCGATACCGCAGGATGGTGTCATTGCTTTTAATGCGCACCGGGAAACATGCAACTACACCGCACATTCGTCCCATATTCCCGGGTTGTCTATCAGGCATATTTCTTCGATAAACGATATGCCGCGATGGTTATATTTTCTGTACACTTTCCGGCCGTCACGGACCTTTAAATCAGATTCGGAAAGTCTGATCGCATCCGTGAGCGCATCCATGGAAACCTTAAGAGGAACCCATTACGTCAACCTTAAACTGTTTCTTTAAATCTGAGAAAGACCAGACGGATTTTCATCGGTAAAAACCGGTTCTGATTACTGTTCTGATTACTGTTTACTGTCCCGGCATTTCCAATCATTGTCGTGAAGAATTCCACGCATTGTCTTGTATCTTTCGGAGAAACCGATTTAAATCAAACACTTTATCATGCTTGAGCATATAACGGATCCCTGCATTTTCAAATACCGCGGTACGGGGGCAATTCGACCACAAAGACAGCGCCCCGCCCGGAATCCTGAATTGCCGTTATCGTCCCGCCATGTTGTTCAATAATATTCTTTGCTATATACAATCCCAGGCCCCTGACTTTGCCTTTTGACGAAAGAAAAGGCGAAAATATGGAGTTAACATTTTCAATTGTTATTCCGGGTCCCGAATCCGATATTTTCACCTGAACCGCTTCATTTTGCGCAAATCCGGAAAGAGAGGAGGGGCCGCAGGTTATTTCCACGCTTATTCTTCCTTCTTTTTTCATGGCTTCGCATGCGTTTGTAAATATATTCAGAAACGCCCTGAACAGCGACCTTTCATCTGCCAGAATACGAGAAATATTATCCGTACTAATGAAGTCGGTCCTGACGGCGGGAAGACCGGAAATCGCAAACCCCAGCGCGCTTCCGACAATATCGACAACAGAGCACGATGTTTTATTGTCCCCGTCGTCTCTTATATATCTTTCCAATTCCGATGTCAAATCATTGAGCGCATGCAATGCCTTCCACAGTGATTTTTTGCGGGCAAGCATATTTTCGGGAAACTGAGCCAAATCAATCAGGGACATTGTTGCATATGCAACAGATAATACATTGTTAATATCATGAAGAATGCCTGCACATCTCAAACAGCGACTTGCGGGAGTCGCAGCCTGCTCCTGCTTTTGTAATGCCGTTGAACCGATCAGGACCCACTGATCCGGGAAGGGATCGCGGGGTATGGAACATATAGCGCCGTGAACAGGATATTTTTCCTTGTTTGCGGCTTCAAGAAATAGAGGGTCATGCTGAAATTCAAATGGTAATTCAGGCAGAGGATCAGGGAGAAGAAACGAAATAGGTTTCCGCACAATTGTTTTACAGGCGTAACCGAAATGCTGATAAAAACTATCATTGGCGGAAACGATCCGATGTTCTCCATCGAAAATAACAAGAATATTTTTTGTGTCCCGGTTCATGGTTTTCTCTCAATCCTTCGCTGCAAATCGAATTACAGCCTGCGCGATTTTGTTTATCGGAAGCACATGCTCTGCTGCTCCCAGTTTAACGGCTTCTCCAGGCATGCCCCATACAACGCTGGTCGCTTCATCCTGCGCGATGGTTACGGCGCCGTTGTTTTTCATGTTAAGCAGTCCGTTTGCTCCGTCGGCGCCCATTCCTGTAAGAATAACGCCCACCGCGTTGCTTCCAACATATTTTGCAGCCGAATCGAACATAACTTCAACGCTTGGCCGTTGATGATGCACGGGCGGACCCGGTATGATCTCGACATGATAACGCGCGCCGCTTCGTTTGACTAACATATGAAAATTGCCGGGGGCAATAAGCGCAGTTCCTGGAATGACTGAATCGCCGTTCTCAGCCTCCTTGACCGTGATCTCGCATAGACCGTTCAGGCGCTCCGCGAATGATTTTGTGAATTTTTCCGGCATATGCTGAACTATGACGATGCCGGGCGAATTGGCCGGCATCGAAAGAAGCAGTTGTTCTATCGCGACAGTTCCGCCTGTAGAAGCGCCGATTGCAATTATTTTATTGGTTGTACGCGTAAGCGATAATTTCTGCGCAGCGCCGGTTGACTGCACCTTTCGCAGCTCCGCATGTTTTTTCATATCGATCCGGGCTGCGGCCCTTATCTGATCGATAAGAATATTGGCAACGTCGCCGACCGTATAAGCCTCGCCGGGCTTGCAGATTACATCGACGGCGCCGATCGATAACGCCTCAAGAGCCAGAGCGCTTCCCTCCGGCGTCAGCGAACTCACAATAATTGTAGGCATGGGATGATAAACCATGATTTTTTTCAGGAACGTAATGCCGTCCATGCGCGGCATCTCGATATCCAGGGTCATGACATCGGGATTGAGCGAAAGTATTTTATCGCGCGCCACATATGGATCAGGCGCTGTACCGACAACTTCCATATCGCCGGCCCTGGAAATCTCCGCGCTGAGGACCTGGCGTACCACAGCGGAATCATCAACTATCAATACTTTTGTCTTTATCAAATGAATCTCCTTCTTTGACGGTCAGTATCACGTTAAGTATCATGCCTTCGCAATTATACATTAATACATTGTCCGACATATTATTGAATTCAAAAGGACATGCCCGGAAATATATTGGCACAGAGAGCCGGAACAGCGCCTGTCTGCCGTAAAGCAACAGAATCATTCTGCCGGTTAAGATGTTTGCAAGTTCCTTGAAAGAATCGATAACCCGCTCCGGCGGGAGACTATCATATCCATCCGTACCAAGCATGTTGCCGGCAATGGTTCGAGCGAGTTCATCGCCTGCACAGATGTAAATATTGCCTTCTGCTGATCCGCTGTAAGATATGTGCGCCCAATGCGGCTCAACAGACAAACCCTCTGTGGCATCCTGATCCGTTGCAGGTTCCGCCAGCATGAATGTGGCATCCTGAATCACCCGGCCGATTTCAGTGTGAATAATATTTAAACGTTCTTTCGGAATCATTGAATTCCCCTTCCGAGAGATATTGCAATTGAATCTCTGATTTGTTCCGGGAAAAACGGCTTTTGCAGAATATCCACAACGCCCATCGTCTTGAGTTCTTCCTTTTGTTTTTCAGAACCCTGAGTGGAAACGACAATGACCGGCAATGCATTGAACTCCCGCCGCGACCTGATTTCCTTTATGAGCGAATAACCGTCCATAACAGGCATGGACAGGTCCGTTATCACGAGATCGATCCATTTTTTATTCAGAATGTTTAACGCTTCTTTCCCGTTATTGCACTCTATAAATTCCCGCACCGGAATTTTCGCGATAATAAATACTTTTTCGATTATGTCCCGGATGGTGCTCGAGTCGTCTACGATCATTATACGGTATTGCATACGCTTTCTTCCTTTTTATAAATTGAATCTTTTGCCATTATTGGTGAACCATGTCTTGCCGTTTTCCACGTCAAGAAAGAGCGTTCGCGGCAGGCTTCCGCCTGCATCTTCAGCCGCGATAATGATCTGATTCTTCCATAGCAGCCTGCGCGTAATGGTAACGTTCTGGCTTCCGATGTCTGAAGAAACGCCGCGCAACACCGATGCGCCGCCCGCCATTACAACCCGCATATTTTCCTTTTTTGCGCCGGCCTTGTACATTTTACGGAATAAAAGCGGAATGCCTGCGTCACCGAACATATATGGGTTCAACCGCGCTTTTTCCGGATCCCCGGAAGAAAGCGGAAGCATGAAGTGTATCATTCCGCCGATTCCCGCGTCCATATCATACACTGCAAGCCCGACGCATGATCCGAGAGCATGCGTCATGATCACAGAGTTTATATCTGTTGAGATTTTCATGTCCGCCACATCAACAATAATCTTCCTTTTTGCGACAGACCTTGATTCAGGTGTATCATATCGGGTCATGTTTATCAATTCACCATCTTTCATACTTTTATTCCTGACCGCGGAATTGGATCCTAATCTTTTAAGTAAACCGATGGCAGAACGCGTTTAAGATCGGAATTAAGCATACCCGCAAGGCCCTCGGAATGGCCAACAAAAAGAAATCCGCCGGGCCTCAGCAGCCGGTGCGCTTCAGCAAGCAATGCGCTCCGTACCGCATTGTCAAAATAGATCATCACGTTTCGTATGAAAACGGCGTCAAAGGGGCCGGACATTGGAAACGGCGGCCGGGCAAGGTTAAGGCGGGCAAAAGTCACACGGTTTCTGAGTTCCGCATTAACCCTGTATGCATTTGTCCTGCCGCGGCCGACAGGTTCAAGGTATCTGTTGCGGTATTTTAGCGGAATGCTCTCCGGGTTGTCTATCCTGTATTCCGCAGTCTCGGCCCGGGCAAGCATCTCGGTACAGATATCGGTCGCAAGTATCCGGTAATCAACCTGATATGAGGAGCACTTATCATGCATGATCATGGCTATCGAATAGGGTTCTTCGCCGCTGGAGCTTGCCGCACACCAGACTCTGAATTTCCGTTTTCCCTTCTTTAACCACTCATCGATCTGTAAAGACAGAAATTCGAAATGCTGAGACTCCCTGAAAAAATGGGTTACATTAGTTGAAACCGCGTCGATCAACGCGACCATTTCGGCCCCTTCCGGATCTTCGGCAACTTTCTGATAATATGCCTTGAAATCGGTCAGGCCGAGAATCCTCATTCGTCTGCCGATACGGGAGACAAGAAGGGATTCCTTCTTCTCTCCGATAGTAATGCCGCTCTGTTGGTAGATAAGATTCCGAAATCGCACAAAAGTTGATCTGTCCAATTATATCTCTCCACTATGACAAAGTACCGGAGCCGTAGAAAACTCCGGTATCTGAACCGTGAAAGATTTAAAATTCCGCCAGTTTTTCGTCGTCGTCCAATGGTATCGGATTCACGCCGGTATTTACCGCGGCAAGGGTTTGTTTTTTAGCGCCGTCAACCGGTTTGTCAGCCTGCTTTGCCGTATAAGCGGATGTTACGTGATGGTGGAGCGCGGAACCGGTTTTTACATTCTGTCCACGGGACACAGCGCTCAGTTCAAACTGGTCAACCATACTCTGAAGCTCCTCAGCCTGCGAACTGAGTTCCTCAGCCGCGCTTGCGGATTCTTCAGAATTGGCCGCGTTCTGCTGCGTCACCTGGTCAAGCTGCGATACCGCAACATTGATCTGATCGATTCCCTTGGCCTGCTCTGCAGATGCGGCGGCAATCTCGGCGATAAGATCATTGACCTTCTTGTTGCCGACAAGTATCGAATCAATAGCCTTCCCTGCTTCATCGGTGATCAGTACGCCGTTATTTGAGTTGTTGACCGATTCCTGAATCATGTCTGCGGTGTTTTTAGCGGCTTCCGCGCTGCGTTGGGCAAGATTGCGGACCTCTTCCGCCACTACCGCAAAGCCCCGTCCCGCTTCGCCGGCGCGCGCCGCCTCCACCGCCGCATTGAGAGCCAGGAGATTGGTCTGCATGGCGATTTCATCGATAGTCTTGACGATCTTAGCTGTCTGATTGGATGACTCCTTGATTGTCTGCATTGCCTCGAGCAATTTCTTCATCAGATCGGCCCCGTTTTCCGCGTTCCGGTTCGCTTCATCAGCCAGATTTTTCGCCTGCAGCGAATTATCAGCATTCTGCCTGGTCATGGAGGTCATCTCCTCGAGACTGCTCGAAACCTCTTCAAGCGAACTCGCCTGCTCGTTTGCTCCCTGCGAAAGAGTCTGCGCGCCGCCGGCGATCTGCCGGCTTGCGGAGGAGACTTGAATGGTGGCTTCAGCGACCTGAGAAAGCGCCTGGTCGAGCGCTTCAATGACAGTATTAATATTATTCTTCATTATCTCCAGGTCGCCCTTATATGTCCGCTGCATCCGTTTTCTCATGTTTTTATCGGATGCAGCCTGTAAAGTAGCGCCGCCGTCGTCAAGAATAAGGTATTGCAGTTGTTCGGCAAGCTCGTTACAGCATATTTTCAGGGTATTGTACGCGCCTTTATAATCGTTAACGCATCGCGCTTTTGTTTCGCCGGCAGCCAGTCTGTCCAGAACCCCGCCGATGTCCTTGAGCGGCGTTGCGACGCCTTCCATTGTGCGGTTGGCACCGTTGATGATCTCCGCGATATCTCCTTTGACCCTGCCTGCATCGCCCCGGTAATCCATGTTGCCCTGAACCGCGGCTGCCGCGATTTTCTCCATTTCCTGAACTACCATGCTGATCTGATTGCCCAGGTTGTTGGCCGCGACTTTGAGCACATTGTACGCGCCCCTGTAATCTGCGGAAACCTGCGCGCCCGAGTCGCCTGCCGCCAGTTTGTCCAGCGCCCCGCCGATGTCCTTGAGCGGAACAGCCATATTCCCGGCTGTATCATTCAGGCCTTTTACAATCGTTTGCCACGCGCCCTGGTATTTATTTATATCAGCGCGCTTATCAAGATTTCCCTGCGCCGACGCTTCGGCCATTGCCGCCGCTTCGGCGATAAGACCGTTCAGCGCCTCGATGAGCCGGTTGATGTTGTTTTTTATTTTATTGTAGTCGCCGCTGTATTTCTCCGTTATCTTTTCCGGAATATCTCCCTTTGAAATGCGATCAACGTATTCCGCCGCTACATTGAAAGGCGCCAGAAGCGCTTCGATAAGGGAATTGACGTTGTCGAGAATCTCTCTTGTTTCTCCTTTCATTTTTGACGTATTGATACGCCGATCTAGCTTGCCGTCCTTTATGGCCGAGGCAATCTCTTCGAACTCCTGCAGAACAGTTGCCAGCGCGTTACTTTTTGCGACTGACTTTTCGTTTACAAGCGTTTCCTGATCTTTGACAATGGTCATAATAACCCCTTTGAAAAGATTTAAAAGACTAATTATTTAAAAAGATGTAGTTAACGGGATTCGACTTTCCGATATATCGCAAAATGGTCGTCAGCTTTTCTGTAATACCTCCCTGCATAACCGGGTAATCCCCATGTCTGCTCAAAGCGCAACAGTCTGAAGGAATGCCCGGGGTTTGCCCATCCCTGAAAAAGAATAAAAAACGTCATATCATGCCTGCCGGTCTTCAATCCCTTGCTCGGATGCCAGAGCCGCCATTGCATTCGTGTCCGATACGGAAATGGCTTTATCGATATCCAGCAATATCTTGACGCTGTCAGCGATTTTTCCCAGGCCAAGGATAAAATCCGTATCAACAGCGGTGCCAAAAGAAGGCGTTTCCTGTATGTTCGAAGCTTCTATATCAAGCACTTCCTTTATTTCGTCGATCCTGATGCCTATGGTTATGGGCCGGCCTTCCGCGTCTGCGACCTGCACGACATTGATGCATGTCTTATCTGTGTCCTGTGTCGCCTCAAGACCGAACTTCCTGCGAAGGTCAAGCACCGGTATGACTTTACCACGCAAATTGATAACGCCGAGTATGTATTCCGGCGTTCGGGGGAGCCGCGTTATTTGCTGCATCTGGATAATCTCCTGCACTTTGAGTATCTGAAGACCGTACTCTTCGTTGCCAAGGCGAAATGTCAGGTACTTCCCCGCGAGCTCTTTCGATCTTTCCGAAATCTCTGTGGTGGATGCTGCGGTTGTTACATGATCCATGAAAACCTCCTTGGTTCTGGTTTTGATTTTTTTGTCCGGTTTCTATTCTGTTTTCCATCTTATGTTGTTTCAGCTCACTTCTGTTTGTTGAAACATTCGTATTGATATACCGGTGCTGCTTCAATGCGCAATCTGTCTTTTGACACGAGCGTTGCTCATATTGTCGCATCATCTTGCCGCCCGGCATTTTTACTTCGGCGATTGTCTGTGACAAGAATCTTTTTCACTTCCGGCAGCGGCATGACGACTAAAATGTTGCCCCTGTGCGGCGCAAAGAAATCGCTTTTCTCAAGCGTTGAAATATCGAGCGCTCCTGAAACCTTTTTTGCTTCCATTCTGATGCGGGCGGAATGATACAAAAGGTCAACTGTTGAGCCTGTCGGCATTTTTTTATTTTTGCCATATCAATCATCTACACCTCCTCACGCCAAGATCAGCCATGCGGATGATAGCTGCCGCGTCAAGGATCAAGCTGACGCTGCCGTCGCTCATGATTGCCCCGCCGGACACACCTTCGATGTTTCCGACGCCGCTGCCGAGTGATTTGATGACAACCTGCTGTTGACTTTCAATGGCGTCAACGCCTATAATGGCCTTCCCGCCGAAAGAATCCTCTACGATTATGCCGGCGGAAGCCAATTTGTCCTCGCCCCGCATTTTCTTATCAAAAATGCAGGCCAAATCAAAATAGGGCAGAAATTCTTCCCGCACCCTGACCATCCTGTTGTTATCTAGCAATCCATAAAAACTTTCTCTGGAAATTGTCACGCATTCAACGACCGAAAGTATCGGTACGAGATACCGATTCCCGTTGGAGTTTACTACGAGAGCGTCTACAATGGCGAGGGTCAAAGGGAGGCGTATGGTAAATGTCGTGCCTTTATGCTTTACTGATTGAATATCGACTGAACCGCGCAGTTCCGAAATATTTTTCCGGACAACATCCATACCCACCCCTCTTCCGGAAATCTCGGTGATTTTTCCGGCCGTCGAAAAACCGGCATCGAAAATGAACTGATAAATTTCCTGATCGCTCAGCCGCGCATCTTTCCGGCATAGTCCTTTTTCAACCGCTTTTTGCAATAAGACGTCGCGATCAAGCCCGCGGCCGTCGTCTTCAGTTTCAATAAAAACCCCACCACCGCGGTGGTATGCGCGCAATACGATCGTGCCGTTTTCAGGCTTTCCTGCGGCAAGACGCTCCCGGGGCGTTTCTATGCCATGATCCGCTGCATTGCGGATCATATGCATCAAAGGATCGCGGATATTTTCAACTACTGTTTTGTCCAGTTCCGTTTCCTCGCCTTCGGTCCTGAGGGTTATGGTCTTGCCATTCTTGATCGATAAATCACGAACTACACGGGCCATTTTCTGAAATGTCGGCTTTATGGATACCATACGCAGGGACATTGACTGCTCCTGTATGCTCCGCATGATAACCGCCGCCCTCTGCACTTTTTTCTGGTAAGTATGGGATTTGATGTTTTTTACCACAGGATCGTCGTTTAACATCGCCTGCGCAATCACAGCTTCACCTATTGAATCAATAAGCGCATCGAGTTTTTCCACTGAAATCCGTATGGTGTCGCTTATTGCCGTCGGGAGCTTTTTACTTTTCTGACGCGAAAGAGCGTTTGCCACTTTATAGGCTTTTACTCCGGCGTCTTCTACCAGTATCTCGCCGGTTTTCCGTGTATCGCCATTCTTCTGTTTTTTCAATGTCTGTTCCACTGTTCCCGCGTCGACGACTCCATCATTAACAAGTATTTCCCCGATATGGCTGCCCTGAACAGGCTGAATCCCACTCGTTTCATGCGCCCGGAAAATCCGTTCATCTCTTAATTCCCTGATGGTTTCTTCAAGACGCTCCGGTACATATGCCTCTTCGCCTTCGGCGCATTTTTTGACGGCCTCAAGCGTTTCCCGCAAAATGTCGGAGCCCCGAAGCAGCGTCTCGATGCGATGTCCCGTAAGTTGCGCGCTCCTGTCGCGTATCCGCGAGAGAACGTCTTCCATTGCATGGGCGAGCGACTGTACATGGGCTAATCCAAGAAAACCGGCTGAACCCTTTACAGTATGATATGCCCTAAATACCGTGTTAACCATCTCCCGGTCTTCAGGCGCCGATTCAAGATCGAGCAGCGCGATTTCCGAGTTGTGAAGCAACTCGACCGACTCGACAATAAACTCATCAAGAATCGAATTGTCTTCAATATGACCGAGATCTATACTGATTCGCGTAACGGGTTTATGGATGTTATTTGTTTCGTCCGGATTTTTTTTAAGCGGAATGGACGGCGGTGGCGGAAAATCACCCGATTCCAAGGCCATTTCCATGTTTTTCTGCAGAGCATCCCTGAAACCGATAAGATCCTGGATACTTATCTCGTCTTTGTTAATCGCCTCCTCAACCGAGTGTATTGCCTGCGAGTATTCCGGCAGCTCAAGAAAATTGAATTCTCCCTTCCAGGTATGAAGTATTCGGAGGATATCATTTCCGGAACCGCCAACTCCCTTTTCCATTTCGAGGAGCGCGGCTTCAAAGCTGTTTATCACTTCAATTTGGTTTTTTACAAAACGCCGCCTCAATTCCTGCAACTCTTTTTTGTCAAGTTTTCCTATTTGGTCATTGTCGTCTTGATTTGCGCTGGTATCGTTGTCCGGAACCTCGAGGCGGCAGCCGCGTTTCAAAGATTCATCAATGGACGCCACCGCATCGGCGATCGCGGTTGAGAGCCTGGAAATCCCGGTTTCGAAATCCACCTCGCCCAGAATTGTGCTCTGCAAAAGCGCGCAGGTACGCTCCGTCCATTTTACCAAATCCTTGGGACATACATCGCTTTTCGCAATCTCTTTCAGTTCTTCATCCATCCTTGCCAGTCCTGACAAGTCGGTATGATTTACAGACAGCAGAATTGATAAGCAATGATTAAGCCTGGCGCTTATTTCCTCAAGATTTGGAATCATGATACATATCTCCGTTGATCGCGGGCAAACTTAGCAAGATTATGGCTTATTACCGACGGAAACTCCATCGAATCAATTGTACCTGTCAGGCATATGTTTGCTCCTGCAATGCGAAGCGATTTTTCCAGTGCAAAAGAATTATTCTTTATTAGAACGACTACAGGCGCTGAACTTACCTGCCGTATCGCCGCAATCCTGTCGGAAGGTGAAAGAGAAAAGCTGGAAGATATGACCCACAGGAAAACTGAAAGGCGTGCCATCGTATCACTTGACAATAATGTATCCAGTTCATCTTCATTAAAGATGCGGTCAATACGATAGTCTCCGTTTCCGGCGCCGCGGTCAAACTCCCAGAAGGCGCTATCGTCATGGTGCGCCGCCATTAACAGAATCGGCCTGTTAAGATTCATTGCAACCATCCTCCTGCTCATTGGCGTTATAGAATACCGCAATAAAAATGCCAACAAGATTATGGTATTGACCATGCGTTACAACTCTTTGATAAATAAGTTGTTCGGGTTATCAGTTAAATTTTAAAAGGATATGCAGACTGGTGCGGGCAGTGTACGGAATCCGGCGCCTGTGTACGTAAAGGCTACATAAAAAGAGCGTAAAGAACCTTGTCCAACCGGAAGTGATATACGATACGGACATCCGGTGCATATTAAGAGCTCCGGATGTTTACAGCAGAACACATTTGCCGGCGGCATACAATAGGGCCAGAGCAAGAGGCGTCTTCCCGGCCTCAGGCCAATCCGGCGGCCCCGATACGTTCTGCAAAGAAGATCACCAGGCCGCCGGAAACCGAATGTTAATTGAATGATGTGATATTATTATATTCCGGAACGATTCAGGGGGATATCAACTGCGGAGGGGAGGCGGAGATGCAAATGCCGTGTTTTTCCAATAATGAATACAATGTACTTCGGCTGATACCCAAAAGCTTTGCGGTTTTTGCTTTGTTATACCTGCAAACATTTAATGCCCTAAGGATGGCAGATTTCTGGACATCATAAAGGTTGAAAACGGATTCTGCCTCCTGATTGCCGCTAAACCCTTTTTCGGGATGAATAAATTCCCGGACTATTCCGGAATCGACAAGCTCCTCTCCGGCTTCCAGAATGCATCGCATAATAACATTCTGAAGTTCCCGGACATTCCCGGGCCAATTGTAGTTGCAAAGCGTATTCATCGCATCACCCGTAAAACGGCGTCGTAATCCGGATTGCGCGGTACAGGTCGCAAGAATAGTGTAAACAAGATCGGGTATGTCTTCTTTCCTGGAGCGCAAAGGAGGAACAAATATGTTAAATGCAGACAACCGATAATAGAGGTCTTTTCTGAAAGAGCCCCGCCTGATTTGATCGAGCAAATCGACGTTCGAAGCCGTTATTAACCTGCCGGCAAATTTAACGGGCCGCGAAGCGCCCACCGGAAGGAATTCACGGGTTTCAACAACGCGCAAAATTGTCGACTGTAAAAATGGCGGGGCCGTCTCTATTTCATCCAGGAAAAGAGTCCCTGCCCCGACGCTCGAAAAAACACCGGCTTTGTTGCTTACCGCGCCGGTAAATGCTCCTTTCATATGTCCGAAAAGCTCGCTGACAATCAAAGTGTCTGTCATTGCACCGCAATTAATCGCAATGAAAGGTTCTTTTCGGAATGAACCGCTATTGTGGAGCGCCCGCGCGACAACATCTTTCCCCGAACCTGTTTCGCCCTGAATCAGGATCGGGAAAACAACTGAAGACAGTTTTTCGATGTTCGAGCGCAAAGCCGAAGCCCGCTTGCTTCTGCCGGTTATAGCATCACTAACGGGTGGAGATGCAGGTATCGGCTCGAAACGAGACGAATCCGCTGCTGAAATACCGGTATCCGCATTCAAACCGCGAAATGAAGAAGTCATCATCACATCTCCTTAAAGCTGCAATCCATCACGTTCTGAGGAGGTGTGAAATACAAGGGTGAAGCATATTTGGCATCATGTCGTCAGTCCCTGCTGGATTTTAAACCGGGCAATTCGCAAAAGGCTGTTTTGCGGGACCGGTTTAAGCAGCAAAAAAGTAACATTGAGGGTGTCTTTATATTGTAAAATGTTGTATTATTTTCTCGCTCTTATTATTTTATTTTCGTCTGCCAAACATATAGTCTTATACCTGTGATACCATTTATACGCATCTTCGATTGCCGCCATGATAGCCCTTTTTGTCGAGCTGAAAAAACGTTTCTCAAGCTTTTGAATACAATTCTCTATCCCTTCTTCAAATGGATACCCAAGGAGACAATCGGAGAGTATTTTTTCTACCAGTTTCGGCATCAGGGTGCAGGCATAATCAACAACCATTCCTGAATGCGGATCAATTTCAATGTCAATAGACAAAAAACCGTATACGTAGCCGGATGTGACATTTTCCGGAAGCCGGGAGGTTCCGGTTATGATAATAGTTTCTGGTCTTAGTTTTTTTTCCATAACTGACTCTGTAAGTGGGCGCTTAGTATTATATTTTACCAATCTATCGGGGTTAATGCAAGTTTTTTTTCCATGTTTTAACGCTCTGTGCTGTAACAATGCGGACAACTCCGTAACCGCCCGGGCAGCCGATTGACCAGCCGGCGCTGGAATTTCAAACAATGTATGAGCAATATTTTCTGTTGTCAAATATTATCCGCCTCCGATATATCTTTGACAACAGCAATTTTGCTCTGTTGGGTGGTAGCTGTTAGTTTGGCTTGTTCTTTTGAATTGCGCCCGATTTTCTTAATATTTATT
>CAZIYW010000029.1:0-44430 GCA_964543525.1 uncultured Fibrobacterota bacterium
TCGGATTTAATGATTCTTATGAAGAATATATTAATAATCTTAATTTAGTATGGCAAGAATGTTATCGTGTTTTAAAACCTGGATGTCGCATGGCAATAAATATTGGTGATCAATTTGCTAGATCTGTTTATTATGGAAGGTATAAAGTAATTCCTATACGCACTGAAATAATTAAGTTCTGTGAAACTATTGGATTTGATTATATGGGTGCGATTATATGGCAAAAAAAAACTACAATGAACACGACTGGTGGTGCGACTATTATGGGTTCATACCCTTTTCCTAGAAATGGTATTATTGAAATAGATTATGAATTTATTCTTTTGTTTAAAAAACCTGGTAAATCTCCTGCTCCTTCAAAGGAGATTAAAGAAAAATCAAAAATATCAAAAGAAAAATGGAAAGAATATTTTTCCGGGCACTGGTATTTCAATGGAGAAAGACAGGATAAGCACCTTGCTATGTTTCCTGTTGAGCTTCCTAAAAGATTAATTGAAATGTTTACTTTTGTCGGTGAAACTGTTCTTGACCCTTTTCTTGGCAGTGGTACCACTTCTTTAGCCGCATTATTAACAAATAGAAATTCAGTAGGATATGAGATTAATAAAGAATTTCTTTCTATTATTAGAAATAAATTAAAAATTGATAGTAATACTTTATTTCAAGAAAATGAATTTATAATAAGAGAACAAGAACAAAATCATATTAACTGGAATGATGAAATAAAAAAATTAAAATATATTTTTAAAGACCCCGTAAAATTTGATAAAAAAATTAACCCTAACAACTTAAAGTTTGGTTCTAAGATAAATATAAAAGATGCTATTGATGGAACAAAAAGAGAAATTTATTACACAGTAAAAGAAATAATATCTCCTGAATTAATAAAATTATCTAATGGTTTAATAGTTAAGTTGATCGGAGTGAAAGCGATTCCAGAGATGCAAGAAGATGCTATAGATTTTTTAAAAAAGAAAATACTTAAACGGCAAATTTTTTTAAAATATGATGAAAAGAAATATGACAAAAATAATATTTTATTGGCCTATGTTTATTTAAAAAATAAAACTTTTATTAATGCGCATTTGATTAAACATGGTTTTGCAAAAGTAGATAGGGCGATTAATTTTAACCTTAAAAATAAATTTTTAAAAATGGAGCAAGTTAATGGCTAAAGAATGGATACTAAATAGTGCAATGAATAGGTTTCAATTAAATTTTAAAAGAAATGTAGGAGCTACATCGGAAGAGATTAGAAAATGTCAACCCAAAACAATAGAAGATTGGAGACGTTATTACTATGAGAAAGTTAGACCTAAAGAACATATAGATGAGCTTGGAAGAAAGCTGTATATAAAAATAACGGAGGTGATTGCAGCAGAAGTTGAAGAAATTACAGAAGAAGATTGTATAAAATACATGCATCAAATGGTAATTGATAGAACCTTTGATGGATATATGACTGAAATTAAAACCATTTATGGTCAATTGCAAAAAGAGATTGGTGAAGAATACAAAATAGAACCTGCCCCCGATGAATGGGATAGATTATATAATGTTGATTTTTTTATACAGATAAATGATAAATATATTGGATTACAAATTAAACCTGTAAGTAATACAGCTCAAATTCCAGAAATATTTAAAGAAAGGACAATTCAAAATAATACTCACTCTGATTTCACTCAAAAATATGGTGGTAAAGTCTTTTATATTTTTTCAATAAAAGAAAGAGATAAAAAGAGAATCCAGAATCCAGAAGTAATTGGAGAAATAATTAGAGAAATAGAAAGGCTAATTAATTCATAACAAACAAAATCTTACATGTATCACATAACAAATCGCTCCACCTGACCGCCATTCCGCTGGCGCTCCATTGTCGCCAGTGAGCTTGGTCGTTAAATCAAATAAATTTAAATTTATGGATAAATTAATCCGCACGTTTACGTCATGTTTCTGGTACGGTTTGGAGTGCAAAGCGTTACTTGAATATATCGTTATTAAAGGATATTGAATAGGAATTACAAATGTCCGCCAAAACAGGAGGAATAAAAAAATGGACTGTCCTGATTTATTAAGACAGTCCTTTTAAAGTTGTCAGTAATGCTTTTAATCAATATGTAAATATTTAGCACTAATTTGTTGTGATATGGAAACTACGCTAATAAAATAAAGCCCTTTTGAAAAATCGTCACAATTTAAAGAATACCACTTCTTGCCATTTCCTTTTATTGTCTTAATTGTCTGGCCACTGGCGTTACTAAAATAAATCTGATAAAAATTTCCATAGGGAACATATAATTCAAGTTGATTTCCCACTCTTTTCAAATTCACATTTGTCATAGCATCGAATCCAGTAACACTGTTTATTATCGCTGTCGTTTCATAAGTAATTGTTAATTTGGGTCTGTTTTCTTTTAAATCAGTATTATCCGATGATATATAATTTCTTCCGGTATTGCCAACAGCTTCATCGGGAATTATCAAAAAACCATAATTCGAAGTTCCTGACATAAATTTTTTAACCATTTCAGTAACATCATATTCTTCCCAAGTGGAGGCATCTGCATAATCCACAGTCACTTTATCATCTTCAGTATATTCACCACCTGCAGTGGACCAATCTGAGTCTGCTTTATTTTTCAGCCATGTAACTTTGGTTACATCCCAGTCTTTAGTTAATCTGTATGCAGTGGTACTTTGAGCACCAACTGTCCCATGGCGAAAATAAATCGCAAGTGTAGCTTTTTTAATATCTGCATCATCTGGTAATTCTGAAAGAATTGAAAATTTAATTGCCGCCCGGGCATCAACGTTGCCTCAACCCGGTCAATTAGCTGTCATGAGATATGGATTGTCATGAAAATTCTTATCTACCGAAGACGGATCATCGCCTAAACGGTATAGATAAGAATCTACACATCCATTATAGTCATTTAAGCCATTTTGTAATACTTTTGTTTTTTCCGCTGAAAAGGTAAAAGTACTAAATAGTAATAAGGAAAATACAATACCTTTTTTTATTGTCATCAAGTTCCTCCCTTTAATTAATTAAGCCTGCTTTAACTTTATCCACAACACGGCGGACATCAGAAATGCATCACCTTCCCGCCGGGTGATTAATGTCACACTGACATGTACCGTTTCGTTTTTCATTTAAGATTCTTTCCATTATTGCAGAAGTACCATTATTCTGTTTTAAATCTTTGATTATGTCAGTTTCAGTATATCCAAAGCAGTAGCAAATTAAATTTTCCATCATATCATCCTCATTTTTTCCCAGATAAAAAATCAACTATTGAGCACTGGTCCAAGGGCACCGGACCGATACACTGTTTGGTCAAATTTTTCAAAGCTTTTTTATTTTTTAATAAAGAATTAATTTTTTCTTCTATATCTCCGATTTTTTCCTCAACCTTTAATTTCATATCTTCACATTTTGTTTCAGGATTTTCACGTAAATTAAGAAGCTCCTTAATTTCTACCAAAGTAAATCCAAGATATTTTGCTCTGATTATAAAATTCACTCTATTAATATCGTCCCGGCAGTAAATTCGGTATCCTGACTTCCCCCTTTTTGGTTTCGGAAGAAGTCCTCGTTTTTCATAATATCTTATTGTCTCTATATTTACGCCAGTTTCTTTGGCTATTTTTCCAACGGTAAGTTTTTCCATAAAAAATCCTATAAATAATCCTATGTATATAATATAAACTCTGTACCATAGTACAGAGTCAATAGGGGATTCCCGGTTTTATAATAATATACAATAGTATTGCTGTTTTGAAAGTAATTCGGGAAGGTTATAAAATAACAATTATATATCTTCTTCATATCATGCATATCATGCCACGAGCGCAGTGAGCTCAACCATGCTGAAGCGGCGTATTTTACCTCCCCGGATAAGTCGTAAGTAGCTTATTAATGGCCCATACGAATATGAATCATCGTCAAAAAAACGAACATTTCCCCGGAGGCGAATCACGAAATCCCATTTCAGCGTCTTATGAATATATTTGAATGGGGTTGTACTGCAAAAACCGCATTGCTCAGAGATTCAGATTGCTTCTTATGAATAACTCGGCCAATATAATCATTTACTAATTTCCGAACATCTGTCAAAGATATTATTTTGTTCATACAAGTCTCCTTAACTGTTTATGTGAATTCTTGTAACTAATTGTAATATATGACAATGGGAGACTTGTTCCAATTTAAAAAATGAGGGGATAACTCAGCAACGAAGGAGTAGATTGAGAAGATATATATTTATCCTGAGGAGCGTAAATGTAAACGCCCTACATCTTCTATTATTTTTGAAAGGTTCGAACAAGTATCTCGATACGAATTAGTTTATAAAGATAATATTGTTGAGCAGTATCAAGACACTCTTAATAAACCGCAAAAGGATATTCCGGATGTCTTCGGAACGATTGAAAAGGAATACCGGGTGTAATTTCTATTGTAAAGCAATTTAATGTGTTTTTTCAGCATCTGAAATTAGCGGAATGTAAGATTAAAGGTCTTATTATCTTTAAATTCTTACCAATCAATCTCTTTATCCTATTACTCTCAATTCTTCCTTTGGAAATGAAGTCAACACCTCCGGCCCATTCTCAGTAATAAGAACATCATCTTCAATACGCACACCGCCATAACCAAGTATATAGATTCCCGGTTCCATGGTCATGACAATACCCGACTGCAGGGTAGAATCATTATCATTTCTCATAAAAGGAGACTCATGAATATCGAGGCCAAACGCATGACCAGCTATTCTCCCGGTTTCTGCGAATTCCGTTGTTTGAAAATAATCATTGATTGTATCCCATATTTCCCTGATACTGTAACCCGGCACCATGTTAGATATTCCTATTTTATTTGCAGATAGCGCTGTGTGATACTGTCGCTCCATTTTTTCATCAGTTCTTTTGATTGCAAAGGTTCGCGTGATATCGCATATATACTCGTTGCATCGGGCACCAAAATCGATAAGCAGAAAATCGCCCTCTTTTATCTTGGTATCACCGTTATGGTGGTGCTGGTTGAAAGAATTTTTCCCGGCGGCTGCAATAGTACTAAACGCTTTTTCCGCCCCCTTTTCCATCAGTAACATCTCAAGCCGTAAGGCAATCTCTTTTTCAGTCATACCTACTCTGACCTCATCGGCAAGCTGCTCAAGACTGGATTCAGCAAGAGATATGGCTTTTTTTATCTGTTCAATCTCACTGATATCTTTCAGTCTCCTGAGATATGATACCGGATCATCCTTGGGCACCAGAGTAACAGCGGTCAGCTCCTGCAATTTCGCATAAAGTGAATAGGTTATCCTGTTTGACGTAAACGCGAGCTCCTTTATAGAAAGCCGCTCCAGTTCTTCTTTGATATTAGCAAGATACACTCCGGTGGCCTGATGTACTTCCATATCATCCTGCAGTGCAGCTTTGGCACTCTCAAAGTAACGCTCATCCGCAAGCAGTACTGCGGTATCTTTTGTAATGAGTAAAACACCCTCACCGGTATATCCGGTCAGATAAAACAGACTGGTGTGATCTATCTCTTTGGGCATCAGACGTGCCAGGTCCACCACAATATATGCTTCACAGTTCACTTCTTCCAGTAATGCTTTCCTCCGTTGTGCAAACAGGGACATATTCGACTCCTTACAGTTTTCTGTTATTGGTATCAGAGGAATATATAAAATAATTTGAACTGGAACCAATTAAAAGATACGTGGTACGGGTATGCCTGCCATTGTCTTTTACTTACTCTTTGCAATGCACAACACTTTTTATTAACGTTTCATTGTTGTCAATGGTAGCTCTTACAAAATAGAGACCGGATTGAACCTCCCGGCCGATGTCCGACACCCCGTTCCAGGTAACTGCTCCCTGCGTGGAAGATACTGTCTGCGTATAGACACACTTTCCTGATGAAGAGTACACCGCTACCGTTATTTTTTTATTTCCGGCAGGTGTCTGTGGGAAAGAGATGGTGATACTCTTTGTAAACGGATTGGGAAATAAGAACATCGTATAGGCAAGGGTACCGGATTGCCTCGGAGAGTGCTTAACGGGTGTGTTAACAAAATCGTCCGGCGGATCGTTGATTCGGGCCTTTATCCATTTGCCGGATTCCTTTAAATTTGAATCGGACCAGTTGCCTGAATTGCAGGTCCCCTGCTCCCATACCGCGCCGGAACGGAAATCATCGGAATAATTCCAGTTACACCAGCTTATTTTATTCTCCGCAAGCAGGTCCAGCCAGGTCTGGGAGCTGACAAAGTCATTCGGCCCGTCACCGGAAGATTCCTGGGTACCAAATTCAGTTACAAACACAGGTAAATCGTGGCTGAGAGCCTCCTTAAGAACATTTCTGATGGTATCTTTGTGGTCGGCGGCATAAAAATGCAGCGTATACAGAATATTCTCATAGGACAGCTCATTACCAACCACAGACATCAGGTCTAACGCCCAGTGTGGTGTGCCGACTATTATCACCGATTGCGGATCATTCTCCCTGATTATCGGGATTATCTGATTCGCGTACTGTTTTACCACATCCCATGTGACTTCTTTACCGTTTGGCTCATTGCAGATATCATACAGCACATGGCCCTTCTGCCCATGCTTCTCAGACATATGCTCAAAAAAGTCCTTTGCATATTCAATATCCGTATTGGGATCCCCATTATGAAGATGATGCCAGTCCAGGAGACAATACAAGCCGTTTGCCAGAATATCATCAACATAGCCGTCAATGAGCTGTTTGTAATACTCCGGATCCGTGACATAGCCATCTTCACGAACATACATGGACAACCGGACAATATCGGCGCCCCAGGTATCGGCCAGTACGTTAATGGACTCCTCGGTGATACAGTCTCTGAACCACTGCAGGCCATGGGTACTCATGCCGCGAAGCTGGATTGGGTAATCCTGTGCATTGCAGAGGTGCTTGCCGATTACCTTAAGCCGCTTGTTTATTGAAAACGGGGTTTGCGATGAGATTTGTGTGTGAAGAGTGCCGATTAACAAAATTGCCGCTACTATGGTAACGGCATCACCATTTTTCTTCATGAATCAAACCCTTCGAGTATTGGAATTATTCGAAAAATGTCTGGAGGAAGGCACGAAAACAGCATATTTAATAACATACATTTCTCCCTCTCCCATACATTAAATATAGCATAAAGTTGAATTTTTGGCTTGTATTTTCTGTTTCGGAAAGGAAATGCTCCTGTAAAACATCAACAGAGACTGATTTTATTCCTATGGGAAACCTATCTGAATAGATGTATATTTGGCATATATACCTGACTGGAATGACAATCTGCCTATATGTAAAAAAAAGAGCTCACACGTTTTGGCCAACATTATCAGAAAAGTCTCAATACTGGGCGCAGGGAGTTTCGGCACAGCTATCGCTCAATATATCGCACGGCATGCTGACAAAAAAAAGATTGCGGTAACGCTCTATGGCCGTGATGAAAAATCAATCGGTGATATACGCAAAAAGCATGAAAACACAAAACGGCTACCGGGCATTCCTCTCTCAGACAGGCTGAACGCCACCGGTTCTCTTGAAACTACTTTAACTGACTGCGACCTCGCGATACTTGCTGTGCCGGCACAGCATCTCAGAACCTTTTTACGGGAAGTCACCCCGCATCTTCCGGAAAAAACCATACTGCTCAACCCTGCCAAAGGTATTGAAAAAACCACCCGAAAAAGGATGTCGGAGGTTATCTCAGAAACCGTGGGTAAAAAGCGAGCAGCACAATCGTTCGCTTCACTGGGCGGCCCCTCATTTGCTGCAGATATTGCTTCGGAAAAACCGGTGGGAGTTACCCTCTGTTCAAGAAACAGGGTAGTATTAAACAAACTGTATAGCTTTCTGAACTCCCCGACCTTTGATGTGAAAATTACTACCGATGAGGCGGGGCTTGAGTACGGTGGTGCATTGAAAAATATATTTGCCATTGCCGCCGGCATTTTCAGAGGATGTCACCTCGGTGGCAGTATACCGGGAGACTATTTCACCCGGTCAATGGTTGAAATGCGCGATGTGGGCATGTTCTGCGGAGGAAAATGGTCTACCTTTTCCGGTCGGTGCGGCCTCGGTGATCTGGCCGTCACCTGCACAGAATCAAGCAGGAATTTCCGTTTTGGAAGGATATATGCAGAAATGTTTAACAGCAAAAAAATCCCACAAAATGTTGCAGAACTGAAAAATATGCATAACACGGTTTTTCATGAAACAATAGAGCAACTGGGTACCCGGACTGTGGAAGGCTTTGATACTGTTGAACCCATATATGAACTGGTAGAGCGTCACAGGATATTTACCCCTATTATACGGAGCTGTTACCGTCTCTTGTATAAAAGAGACATCACACCGTCGGAGATGCTCCCGACGATACGCGCAATCGATATTAAAAGGAAAAATGAAGGCCTGAATGTACTGTCCATACTTATGCACGAGCTGTTTCCGCGGTTGTGGTATCGGAGGATGACAAGGAGAACAGGGTAATAAAATGAACCTTTTTGCTTTTCCCAGATGCTTCATAAAAATGAGATTACCTGTATTTGTTTCAAAATAAAACACCCCTGTTACAATATCAAACTCTCCTTCAACAACCCAACAACAAACCCTCTTTAAAATCAATACGTTACATTATCTGACAATCTGGCATACCCTTTGCGTCCTTAATAGCATAGAAGTGAAGTGGTAATAGTGTATCGAAAATAAGGAGGTTATCATGAGTAAAATTATCGGTATTGATTTAGGCACGACAAACTCGTGCGTTTCCGTCATGGAGGGAGGGAAACCGGTGGTTATCCCTAATGCCGACGGTGCGCGGACCACACCCTCAGTAGTTGGATTCAGCAAAGATGGTCAGCGTCTGGTGGGCGCAATCGGTAAACGGCAGGCGGTGACCAATCCTGAGAATACGGTGTTTTCAATAAAGCGTTTTATGGGACGCCGGGGAAGCGAAGTCGCTCATGAGGAAAAGCTGGTTCCATACACAGTAACCGGTGGACCTGACGAGCCGGTGAAAGTCTCCATTAAAGGAAATCAGTATTCACCACCTGAAATTTCCGCAATGATACTGCAGAATCTGAAAAAGGCGGCTGAGGATTATCTTGGCACGGAAGTTAAAGAGGCGGTTATCACGGTACCTGCCTATTTCAACGATGCACAGCGTCAGGCGACCAAGGATGCGGGACGGATTGCCGGTCTGGATGTCAAACGTATTATCAACGAGCCCACTGCGGCATCACTTGCGTACGGCCTTGACAAAAAAGGCAATGAAAAAATCGCGGTCTTTGACCTGGGCGGCGGTACCTTTGATATCTCAATCCTTGAAATAGGCGACGGGGTATTCGAAGTAAAATCCACTAACGGGGACACCCACCTCGGTGGCGATGATTTTGACCAGGTGCTTATCGACCATGTCGCTGACGAGTATAAAAAGGAGAACGGTATTGACCTGCGCCGGGACAGGATGGCTTTGCAGCGTCTGAAGGAAGCTGTTGAGAAGGCAAAATGCGAGCTGTCGTCAACCATGCAGACCAATATCAATCTCCCCTTTATCACGGCTGATGCAACCGGCCCGAAACATCTTGACATGACTCTGACCCGTGCAAAATTTGAGGCTCTGACCGAGCACTTGATCGATCGCACCATTGAGCCGTGTAAAAAAGCGCTCAGTGACGCCGGCCTGACGATAAAAGACATTGATGAGGTTATTCTGGTCGGCGGCTCGACCCGCATTCCGGCAGTGGTAAACCGGGTTGAAACATTCTTTGGTAAAACCGCCAATAAAGGAGTCAATCCCGATGAGGTGGTGGCACTTGGTGCTGCTATACAGGGAGCGGTACTCAGCGGCGATTCCTCGGTAAAAGACATGCTGCTGCTCGATGTTACCCCCTTGTCACTGGGGATTGAAACACTCGGCGGTGTCATGACAAAACTGATAGAGAAGAATACCACTATCCCGACCAAGAAAAGCCAGGTGTTCTCAACGGCCGAGGACAACCAGACTGCAGTGACAATCATGGTGTATCAGGGAGAGCGCGAGATGGCCGCCCATAACCGGCTGCTCGGCAAATTCGATCTCATGGGTATTCCACCGGCGCCGCGCGGTATCCCGCAGATTGAGGTCTCGTTCGATATTGACGCCAACGGTATCCTGAATGTGAGCGCCAAGGATCTCGGTACCGGCAAAGCGCAGCAGATACGAATCGAGTCTTCAAGCGGATTGTCGGAGAGTGAAATCCAGAAGATGGTGAAGGATGCTGAGGCTCATGCCGCCGCCGATAAAGAGGAAAAAGAGAAGGTGGAGACAAAAAACCAGGCTGAGCAGGTCATCTATCAGACTGAAAAAACACTCAAAGAGGCAGGGGATAAAATAGGCGCCTCGGAAAAAGCAGCCATTGAGTCCGCCCTGGGTGATTTAAAAGAAAAGGTAAAAAACGGAGACAGTGCAGCGATAAAAGCAAGTATGGATTCGCTCATGCAGCTGTCTCATAAAATGGCAGAAGCCATGTATAAGCAGACCGGCGCACAGGGACAGAGCAGTGCAGGTGCTCAGCAGAATCCGCAGCAGGAGTATCAGAGCTATCAGGCCCATAATGGAAACGGGCATACTGAAAACACTGCCGGCGGTAACGGCTCCGCTGTTGATGCTGATTTTGAAGTAGTTGATTAACACACCCGAATATAAACCCCAAAAAATACTGCAGCTGCTCCGTAAGGAGCAGCTGCAGTCCCTCCTTTTAAGACGGAGACCATTAAAACCGGATTCCCCCTTCAATTTCTTTATAGCAATGTCCAGACACAGGACTGTTGGCAATTACCAAAACAAATCAAAGAGGTATAAAAACACATCTAACCTGTTGCTTTTCATCAACTAATACACCAATATTTAAGAAAGTACTAGAAGGCATAGAAAACTTTTTACAGAGATTTGATAATAAATTAATGTAAAATTACACCATATGTGGTATAATTGTAAAAAGATAATCCGCTATAGCAGTAAAAAAACAATCATTCCTGTAATAAAGCTATGTTGTTTGACCTGATGCGAAACCAAATCATGGTAACGAGTATGCTGAAGCGCCCTTTTCTGATGGTACTATATCTTGGTATATTACTCCTTTTAACCTCAGGATGTAGTAGGATGAGGCCACTCATTAAAAGCGATTTCTTTAAATCTCCGGAAGATTCCACGGCGATAGCCAATTTCCTCAATCAACCGGTAAAAATATCCCTGCCGATAGTGGCTTCCGATACCGTAAAAGACTCCGAAAAGGCCAAAACAGACACGGAAGAACTCAAAGTCCGTACGACAACATCAGACACCCTGATACGTATCGATTCATTAATATTTGTTGCAGCAACCCTATGCAGACGAGAGCAGTATTCCAAAGCCCATGACCAACTCCTGGAAGCGGCGACACTGATTGAGAGGCTCAGGGAAAAGGAAAAGGTTGTTGTCTATCTTTTTAAAAATTATTTCAGTCAGATTGCTGAATTGTATACTGATGCGCTTCCCGACGCCTATCTGGACAGTGTCCCGGGAAATCTGAGGAGTGCCATATTTAAATTTCAGGTTTCCAAGGCTATAAACACGGCCTCGGTTTTCGAAGATGACAGCGCGATACAGTCCATGCTGGAGTGTGAGCAGGGTATTCCCTACAATGTGCCTATCGAGAATAATAACCGGGTGCATGCTGCTTTATACTCAATTCTCGCCAGGCGGCATAAAACCCTTGAAATGTTTCTCAACAGTGCCTATCATTATCTCCCGTTTATACAGAATCTTTTTACACAGAACAATCTCCCGACCGATCTCTGCTATCTGCCGATTCTTGAGAGCGGTTATAATCCCTATGCGTATTCCTATGCACATGCATCCGGGCTCTGGCAGTTTATCCCGTCAACGGGAAGAATCTTCGGACTGCGAATTAACTACTGGATCGATGAACGGCGCGATCCCTATAAAGCTACTCAGGCCGCAATAGCCTATTTGCAGAAACTGTATGGTGACTTTGGAGACTGGCATCTTGCTCTGGCCGCCTACAATTGCGGTGAACACAACGTGCTGCGGGCTATGCAAAAAACCGGCAGTAACAACTACTGGCATTTAACTCTGCCGCGACAGACAATGCATTATGTTCCGCAGTATATTGCATATCAGATCATCGCAAAAAATCCTCAGTGTTTCGGCTTTGAGAGCGCCACGGAAGATACTTTTGATCCGGACACGGTTCTTGTTTCCGAGGGGCTGGATCTGTATCTCATAGCCGACGGTATTGGTATACCCTATTCGTTTCTGAAAAATATCAATCCCCACCTGAAACACCACTGTACCCCGCCCCGGATGGATAATGTTACGCTGTATCTTCCGAACGGCTACCGGCAGCGGTTTAAAGAGTTCTATGCGACTCTTACCGCTGATGATAAAGTCGTGTTATTCAGATACAGAATTCGCGGCGGGGACAATCTGTCCACCATTTCACGGCGATTTAAAATACCCGTTGCGACGCTTAAATCTGTTAACAAGCTTAAAACCAACTACATCATTGCGGGAAGATATCTCTATATTCCGCTTACTCTCAGTAAACTCTCCGCAGGTACTCTTAAGGATGATTTAACGCAATCCAAAGGTTGACGATCTTTATATCCACCCTGTCTGATACCATTTATTTATTTTCATGCAGTATCAGTTCGATTATTCACTCCCTCTGACTAATCAGGCATCAATAACCAATAGCAGTAAGGACATAAAATCATTTAATACAGTATGCTGCCGGTAAAAGCGATGCAGGTGTATACAAAATACCGGAAGTGCGTATTTTTATTTTTGAAAATTTTTTTCTTGCATTCCCTTTTCCGGTAAGGTATAATATCTTAATGGATTTTTAATCGTCATATAGTGCCATTATCATTACTAGGTGGTATCCTGTGAATCACATCACAGCAATACTCTTTTTTGCCCTTATCCTGTATATACTATCATACCTTACCTAAGCAAGAGTATCGAGAGTTATCGACAGCAGTTTTTCTATTGACGTATTTTTTAAACAACCTGTATTTGTCGTCGTAATTCATAGTAATTTATATCCCACACGCATAATCATTTCCTAATCACCAAACATACTGCTTTCGGTTCAACGCCTGTTTCATGGAAGAGATGATGGGAGCTTTCAGTCTGCTGACAGCACAGGTAACCGGCGTCGGCCCTGCCGAGGATGTAATCGCACAAATAAAAGGAAGTATCAGAGCATCATTTGTCAACCCCTCGAAGAAGCGTATTATTATTCTGTAGAATAGGGAGGAATGTAAAAAACCTCGAGACGCTTTTGACTTTCCACATACTTACCAATTTTTTTTGATATATGACAAGGAGCACGATCCATGACAACCGCTACATTATATTGCTTGGTCCTGGTTATTCAATGCTCTGTTCCCTGTATAATGAAACACTATTTCGAAAACATTCAGAACATTTTCCAGCTATATCACTGTGCATAAACAAATTGCCTGGTTATACCTTTCCTGTTATTGCTGACAGCAAGCTGATACACACCGGGCGCAAGATTTGTCAGAGGGAGTAGGCATATGGATAAAGGCGCTTTATATGTAGACCCAAGCAGCATATGGCGTATTTTCATGAAAATTGCGAAAGTTTGCAGCCGTGAAGGGCAAAGATTTTCTAATTGTAACAATTACAATGTATTATAAATTCAAAGGTTATGCGGATTATATATTATTTTATACTGTGTGCTCTGAATCCAGGGTATCAGATTATGGCGCAGGTCTCCAAAATTCTACGCTACTGAATCATTACTAAACTCAAGATAAGAATTAAAGGAACCACATGGAAAATCATCTCTTCCTGCAAATAATTTTTCAGGTTATAGGCGGACTGGGCATATTTCTTCTGGGAATGAAAAATATGTCCGAAGGCCTTCAGACCATTGCCGGAAACAGGCTCCGTACACTTATTGGAGCGGTTACCAACAACCGTATTTTAGCAACCGGTATAGGCCTGCTTGTCACCTCCATTTTACAATCAAGCTCGGTGACGACCGTTATGGTGGTCGGATTTGTCAACAGCAGCCTGATGACCCTGCAGCAGGCCATTGGTGTTATCATGGGAGCGAATATCGGTACGACAATTACCGGCTGGATACTGGTTCTGGCTATCGGTAAATACGGCCTGCCGATACTGGGCATAGCCGCTCTTGTCTATCTGTTTTCAAAGGAAGAAAAAATTCAACACATCGCCATGGCGATCATGGGAATAGGCATGATCTTCTTCGGGCTGGAACTCATGAAAAACGGTTTCAAGCCAATTCGTTCCATGGAGGGATTTGAAACATGGTTCCTCGCTTTCTCAGCAGACAGCTATTTCGGGATTATGAAATGTACCTTGGCAGGCTGCATACTCACTATGATAGTACAATCATCCTCTGCGACGCTCGGTATCACCATGGGGCTTGCCTATACCGGCGCCATTCAATTTGAAACTGCCGCAGCATTGGTGCTTGGAGAGAATATTGGTACCACAATAACCGCACTCCTTGCCTCTCTGGGAACCGGAACCAATGCCCGCCGTACTGCTTACGCCCATGCGATTTTTAACATTATCGGTGTGTGCTGGATAATCCTGATTTTTCCATTCTATCTGGTAATTATACGAAAAATCATCGGGGTTGATCCCAATACCGTCACCATGGTTAATGGCGCACAGACACATCCCTATATTCAGGCAGGTATTGCTGCGGTGCATACCGGATTCAATGTTACAAATACAATCATATTTCTACCCTTTGTAGGGTTACTGGCAAAATTTCTTGAAAAAGTTATTTCCGACAAACCATTTAAGGAGCCGCCGCGGCTTACCCGACTTGATATCCGCATGCTCAGTACACCAATGATGGTTATTGAACAATCGCGTAATGAAATTCTCCATATGGGTAACAACGTAAATGAGATGCTCGAATACCTGAGAGATATTTTCGACAAGAAAGATATAGATGAGGAGGATCTCGTTAAAAAGATATTTCACCGGGAGGAGGTCCTCGATATTGTCCAGAAGGAGATATCGACTTTTCTCACTTATGTGCTGGCGAATAATGTATCACATAACGTCATCGAAGAGGGCCGCGAACAGCTTCGCATGGCGGACGAATATGAATCGGTGAGTGATGATATAACCGGTATTCTTAAATTGCATCTGCGGCTGAAAAATGCGGGCAAAAATTTTTCAAAAGAGGCGCATGCTGAAATACTACAGCTCCATGATATGGTAAGCGACTATTTCCACCTTGTTAACGATGCTAATCTGGAGCGTCACCCTGAGGTTATTACCAAGGCCCATCCTCAGGCACAGGCGATTACTCATCAGTTTCGGGAGTTCCGCAGTAACCATCTTAATAGAATATCGGAATCAAAAATGGATCCTCTTATCGGAATGATCTATACCGATATGATTAACACCTATAGACGTATGAAGGACCATATCCTTAATATTGCTGAAGCGCTGGCCGGAGAGAAATAATTACCGCTTCGATATGTGGTACGATTCAGGTTTCAGATAATTTTCAGCCGGTACAATGACTTATAATCAACTGAAAATATCGCCTTTCAGGACCTTCCGGATCCTCAATGCAACAACATTTATTTCTCAATAGGGGGTAGTGCAACCGCCGCCGATCCCCTGTATCGGTTTTACATTTACTTTCATGATTATGTATAGCGCTATGTATAATTGAATAAGAATACCTGATACTATTTTCATCCCAATCAGGCTGATATTATTTTTTATTGATACTAATTGACCGGTGGAGTGTGATAAAGCTGTGGGTGAAAAAAAAGATAAAAAAGTAACCGACCTTTTTTTGGTGAGATACCCCGACGAACCAATCCATGTACCGGACAAGGGAGAGGTTTCAATCGGCCGATCGGACAAAAATGATATTGTCCTGACCGAGCCGCGGGTAAGCCGTAAACATGCGGTAATCGAGTGGTTGGAGCCGCAGAACGTGTATGTCATCTCCGATCTGGGCAGCTCCAACGGCACCTATCTGAATGGATACAAGCTCCCGGTGCACCATCCGGGCTTTCTGAATGACTGGGATAAAATCCGTGTCGCTTCAACGGTATTTACTGTCCGCGTAGTTGATGATCCTTCCGAAATAACCAATGAATTTGCCGAACTAAGGAACCGCGTACTTTGCGAAGCGACCGAGGTGGTAACTCTGGCGGAGCTGAAGGCGGCACAGGAGCAGGCCGGTCTTGCAGGCAAACTGGATCATCTCTGTCCGGTCGAGCTTTTCCAGATGCTGGAAACGGGCGGTAAAACAGGGATACTTGAGATCAAGACGACAAGAGGTAAGGGAATATATAAAATCTACCGGGGACAGGTTATTGCGGCCCAGTTCGGAGAGTTCAGAGCGGAGAAAGCAGTGTATGAAATACTCAATTTCAGCAAGGGTATGTTTTCCTTCTCTCCCGAGGACATTACCGCCAAAAACCCTCAAATCAAGCGGAGCACCACCGGCCTGCTCATGGAGGGCTGCCGCCTTCTTGATGAAGCATCGGCCAATGGCAATAATTTAATTGATCCACGAATTATGGAGGAACTATAACTCCTTTTCCGCAATCTTTAATTTATTTTATAGGTCAATTACTCTTTCTGCCAATTTTCACTTAAGGATTATTCATGGCGGCTGTTACAGTAGGCATTCTTGGGGCCACAGCTTATACCGGACTGGAGCTGGCTAAAATCCTGGCACGACATCCGGAGGCTGCCATAGTATTTGTATCCTCCAGATCCTATGCGGGGCAGAAATTCAGCGATCAGTTCGGCGAGGTGTCCGGTATCTGCGATACCGAACTTATTACCCCTGAGGAGGCGGTTCGGAAGAAGGTTGATTGTGTTTTCTCCTGCCTTCCCCACGCGGTTTCCGCTGAGCTGTGTCTCCCCTTTATTGAGAAGGGTATTCGTGTTATTGATCTGAGTGCCGATTTCAGAATCAAGGATCCTGCGGTCTATAAAAAATGGTACGGTATCGATCACCCGAAACCATATCTGCTTGAAAAAGCTGTATTCGGCCTGCCTGAGCATTATCGTGAACAGATTAAAGGTGCACAAATTGTGGCTAATCCTGGATGCTACCCGACCAGTATTCTGCTCCCCTTACTGCCGCTTCTGAAATCATCCGCTATACCAATCAATACGATAATAGCCGATTCGAAATCGGGGGTGAGCGGTGCAGGTCGTGCACTGAAGCTCTCTTCTCACTTTGTGGAAGCGCATGAGAATTTCTCCGCCTATGCGCTCGGGCGGGTACATCGTCATATCGCAGAGATCGATCAGGAACTCTCTCTGGCTGCCGGAGAATCGGTCGAGATTACCTTTTCACCTCATCTGGCGCCGCTTAACCGCGGTATCCTTTCGACCATCTATTTTTTGACAGAAGCAAGCGCCGGGGAGTGTTATTCTGTTGTAAAGGATTACTACAACAGCGAGCCCTTTGTGAGAGTCAGGATTGCGGATAATCTTCCTGCGGTACGGTATGTCGCTTATACCAACTACTGTGATATTGCCTTTACCGGCGGCGGTGACGGCCGGCCGGTCATTGCCGTATCTGCCGTTGACAATCTCGTCAAAGGGGCATCCGGCCAGGCGGTGCAGAACATGAATATCATGTTCGGACTGAACGAAACCGCAGGATTGGTGTAACACAGTACTGTAACGACAACAAAACAGTATTTTAGAGCATTATACTTTGCAAAGGATATATACATGTCAATTGTCTGCATAAAAATCGGCGGTTCAACAATCGATACTCAAGGCCTGCTGCCGGAGCTGGGTGCAGGGTTACACAACCTCATCGAACAGAAACACCGTCCCATCATTATTCACGGCGGCGGAAAGAGTATTGCGCGGCATCTCAACAGACTGAACAAGGAATTAACTTTTGTTGAAGGGCATCGGGTGACTGATGAAGAAACCATGGAAACGGTTCAGATGGTGCTCTCCGGCGATGTCAACAAACGTATTGTCAATGCACTGCTTTCCACGGGTGTCGCTGCTTTTGGTATGAGCGGAGTTGACGGCGGACTCTTTACCGCTGAAAAACTTATTATTAACGATCAGGATATCGGCTGTGTCGGCGCCATTACCGGGGTTAACACCGCGATTATCGACCTGTTTCACGATGCCGGTATGGTACCGGTCATATCCCCGGTATCCCGCACCATCGCAGGGGAGATATACAATGTCAACGCAGATCTGGCCGCGAGCGAACTGGCGGTGGCACTGAAAGCGGATCACCTTATCTTTGTTTCCGATGTTAAAGGAGTTATTATTAACTCAGAGGTGAAAACCGAGATACGCGGCGCTGAAATCGAAGAGCTTATCACCGAAGAGTATATAACCGGCGGCATGGTACCCAAGATCCGCTCCGCGCGGGAAGCTGTGTACCGGGGTGTTTACAAAATACACATCTGCTGCTGGTACGGCCCGGAAACCCTGACCAATGAACTGGCTATTGAAAGTTCGCGGGGGACGGTTATTTATTAGAAACGGTTCCGGTTTCAGGACCGCATAATCTTAGATTTTGGATTTTATATTTCAGATTCAATAAAGAAGTGCTATGTTGGATGTTGGATACCAGTAAAAGGAATGCATCATGAAGAGCACCACCGACTACAGTAAATACTTTGTACCGACATATACAAAAAACGGCGCTCCCATGGTACGGGGCAGGGGAATGTATCTCTATGACAGCAACGGGAAAAAGTACCTTGATTTCGGGGCAGGGATTGCCGTTACCGCACTCGGACACAGCCACCCGGAAATTGTGGCAGTACTGAAAAAGCAGGGCAGCGCCCTGCTGCATGCCTCCAATCTCTATCATCTCCGGCCCCAGATAGATTTCGCCCGATTACTTGTAAAACACAGCTTCGGTGATCGGGTATTCCTCTGTAACTCCGGTACTGAAGCCAACGAAGCCGCTATAAAATTCGCCCGCAAGTGGGCCTGCAAAAAAGATAAAGCCAAATACCATATTCTCTCCTTTACCGACGGATTTCACGGCCGCACATACGGCGGGTTGAGCGCTACAGCCCAGCGTAAATTCCACGATGGATTCAAACCCATATTATCCGGTTTTCATTATGCACCATTTAATAATATCGAAAAGACAGAGCACATCCTGAATAAACACGCTTTTGCCGCTGTCATTGTCGAACCGGTTCAGGGTGAGAGTGGTATAAACCGCGCTGCAACGGAGTTTCTCAGGTTCCTGCGACGCTATACTACCAAGAACCATATCGCACTTGTGTTCGATGAAGTACAGTGCGGCGTGGGTCGGACCGGTACCTTGTGGCACTACGAGCAGGTTAAAGTTATCCCCGATATAATGACCACGGCAAAACCGATCGGCGGTGGTTTACCCCTTGGTGCGGTGGTGTGTAAGAACAAAATCGCAACAGTAATGAACCCCGGTGATCACGGATCGACCTTCGGAGGCAATCCACTCGCCTGCGCACTGGGCACCGTAGTGCTTAAAACCATTGCCAAAAAATCATTCCTTAATCAGGTACAGAAAAACGGCGCGTACCTTAAAGAAAAACTGCAGAAAATCACCGCAGGCAATCCGTCAGTTACTGAAGTTCTTGGAATCGGCCTGATGATTGGTGTCCGTTTCAAGGATGATCCGACACCAATTATTTCTGCCTGCAAAGAGAACGGTCTGCTGGTTATTAAGGCCGGATATAATACGGTGCGATTTATACCGCCGCTTGTTGTGACGAAAAGTGATATTGATAAGGCGGTGGGAATATTTAAGAAGGTACTAATAAAAAGTATGTAGAATATTTTTAATAATTTTTTTATTATAATCAGCCCGCGGTGACGTTTACCGCAAGCTGATTTTGCTCCGTAAATAGACCGATTTTATTCCAGCATCCATAACGCAGGCGTGTTCGGCGGTGTCCAAGTAGGAGAATAGGCGGTATGCGCCTGAATACATTTATATAGTTCTCCATCACAGGAAACCATGTCATCTACAGCATACGTCTCCCCGACAGCCCATTCTGCAATTCTTCCAAGATCGATAATGACATTGTCCATAGCAGAACAGGGACTTTCTTTGGTATCTTCAGTACATTCGGTAAAAGTACAGTTGCTGCCGTATACCTCCGCAAATGTCGGAGAATGTCCTGCACCTGCCGTACCGTATCCGTGTACACCAACTTCACAACGATCAAAAAACATACCGCTCATATCAACCTGTTTTTTATATAAACACCTCCTTTCAGCTTAAATTTTTGATTTTGAAAAACGAATATATATATATATTAGAAGAGTCAATGAAAATTTTACTTTTATACCTGCATAATAAATCAATGGGTTATGTATACAACAGAAGCGCCCTCATCATCAGTATTGCGGAGGTACACTATGCATATCCTCAAAGCGAACGCGCTGTTCTTTTTTCTGGTTACAGCCGTCTATCCCGTCGAATTTGTCAATTATACCAATAAAAATTATGTGCAGGATATAGCGATACATGAAGATACGGTCTGGATTGGGAGCGATGGAGGTGTTGTAAAGAGACTTGTTGACGGTACGCTTCTTGCGGAGTACAGTACGAAAGACGGTCTTCTGGACAACAATGTAGGCTTAGTATACATTGATCGCTCAGGCAACAAGTGGTTCGGGACCGGAGACGGGGTAAGTAAATTTGACGGTACCGACTGGACTGCCTACACCACTTCATCTACTGGAATATCGATAGGCGGCGTTGGCTCGATTGCGGAAGACAAACAGGGTACTTTATGGTTCGGTACGAGCCACGACATATATAAGATGGAATCGGGAGAAATGAAAAAAATGAATGTGACCGAATCAGCGATCATGACAATATGTATAGACAGTGTTGGAACCCTCTGGTTCGGCACTTTTCATTCGGGAGTGTACAGCTTTGACGGGACAACATGGAAACAGTATTATCCCACTTCGAACGAAATATTTGTCGATTGTATTATGAGCAGTGCCGTTGACAAAGACAGTTCCGTCTGGTTTACCGGCATGTACAGCGGCCAGACAACCGACTACCTCTGCCGGTTTGATGGTGCTGACTGGACTATTTTTGATTCAAGTGTAATACCTGATAACAGACTCTATAGTTATGATTTTGCTATAGACACTGAAGGGAATAAATGGCTTCTTGTAGCACAAGACGGGGTGTGTAAATATGACGGTAACGACTGGGAACTTTACGACACTGCGGACGGTCTGCTTTCAAACTTTGTCAAAGTAATAACAATTGATAAAAACAACACAAAGTGGTTCGGCTATTCTAAAAAGGGCATAACCCGTTTTAACGGGAACACCTGGGACCATTACAGTGTAAAAAGTGTAATTGAGGATAACTCCATATCCTCAATATGCGTTGATAAAAAAGGGAGGAAATGGTTTGGATATACTTCAAACAGAAGCATAACCGAATTTGACGGAATAACATGGAATACTGATTCGTTGTTTAATAATTCAATAACCCGGATACGGGTTGACAAGAACAATCACAAATGGGTCGCCAGCGACAACGGTCTCTATGAATTCAACGACACAAACTGGGTCAGGCATCCCAACAACTCGAGGTTTAAAGATGTTGCCATAGATCGTGAAGGGAATAAGTGGTGCTTTGCATGGCTAAGCGGAGCGTTAAAATTCGACGGCGCCAACTGGACAAAATACGATACGCTCGGCGGCATGCCCTCCATCAGGATATCAGCAGTTGCTGTTGACAGCAGCAACAACAAATGGTTCGGCATTCGCGATCCTTCAGTTTCTGGCGTCTGTAAATACGACGGCGCCAACTGGACCCACTACGACGAAACAAATGCATTACCCACAATAAGTTCTTGTCAAGAAATTTTCACGGAAATAAACGGAAATGTCTGGTTTGGTTTTCTTGATTACGGCGCGGTAAAATATGACGGAACCGACTGGACAAGCTATACTCCCGGGGACGGTCTGGTCAATAAGGCTGTTTTTGCAATTGAAATCGACAAACGGGGCGATATCTGGTTCGGCACCGACAGCGGTGTAAGCATGTTCGACGGAACTACGTTCACCAATTATACCAAAGAAGACGGGCTGGTTGACGAAAGCGTTACCGCAATAGCGGTAGATGAAAATAACAACAAATGGATTGGCACCAGAAGCGGCCTCTCATTGCTCGTTGATACGGTCGGGACCTGGGTTAATGACAAGGAAAAAACGGCAAACGTTATCAGGCCTTATATAACCATGCATACTTCAGGCAGGAATTTATTCATCAGATACGCTAAAAACACGTACACAACGGCTGATATTCTGTCATATGACTTTTCCGGAAGATGTATCAACCGGTTATCGGTGAGTAATATGCGTAGTGAAGGTGTTGTGCCTATTGACATTTCCAACACAGCCTCGGGAAATTATATCTGCGTTATAAGAAAAACAAAACGGGATTTGTTCAGGAAACGTTTCGTTATTATGAAATAATGTTTTGTAAATTACAATCTTTTTGGAAATTATGGAATTGGATGATTGGTTACAAACGCTTCTTTTAAATTATACAGCACAGAACAGTGTTTTTCTGATTGATTTCAATTATTCCAAGTAGAATTTAATCGCTTTAAAATTTTAAAGCTACTCTTATCCATACAGATTCATATCATTGACATGTTTTTCTTCAGGATTATTCTCAGTATTTTTCCATAATCCTGATAAAAAATCGGAAAAATCCCAGAGCAGAAACTATCTTAACATAATAAGGGTAAAAAAGAGAATAAAAAATAAAATTATATACCATATTTGAGGAGAGGATTATGGCTAAAAACCGTACTTTTTCCCGACTGGTTCTCCCAATAACAGCGCTTGTCATCGTATCTGTTGGTGCGGAACCGTTGTATAAAAATATCATGTTTAAAAAACCGGAGCGAAACAGGCCGGTATCAATTGACGTCCAAAGAACAGCCATATTTGAAAAAATACGGGATACACGGGATGATCCGACAGAACTTCTTACCCAGACATGGAATACAACCGCACAGGACTGGGAAAATTTCCTTAATGAGGTGTATGTTTATGACCAATCGTTTAACCCGACCAGTTACAAATTGCAGGTCTGGACATCGGATAACACCTGGCAGGATACGCTGGTAACCACTTACACCTATAACGCGGATGATCTGCCTACACAGATCAGTTCGAAGCTGTGGGTTGCCTCGCTCTCAGATTTTGACGATTATGATAATCTGACGCTTACGTATAACGAGGAATATCTAAAAGTCTATTATAAACAGGATAATTTCTTCTATCAGGGATGGACATCAATTTTTACGTCTCCAGAGTTAAAAGATTCCACACGGATAACGACGCAGTGGAATACCGACGGCACACCTTTTCAGGATAGTATTGAGATTGTTGACTCCTCCACTGCACCCTACAATCTGGTTAATAACACCAAAATCAGATACTCCTATAATCCCGATACCACCCTGGATGCCGCACTTCTTGAAGGCTGGGACGGTTCAGCCTGGGTACCCTCAATGAAAGTTACCCTGAAGTATAACACGAACGGCACTGTTTCTGAAGAACTGTATCAGGAATATGACAACAATTCCTGGGTGAATTATTATCGGTATCTCTATACCTACGATGCCAACGACTCCGTTACCAAGGACCTGCTTCAGTTATGGGAAAATGACGCATGGAGGGACTTTGACCAGATGCTCTATACTTATACAAACGGCAACCTGACCAATGTGCTGTACCAGATGTACTACCTTACACAAAGCTGGGAAAACCAGTTTCAGTATACATATACCTATGATGCCAACAACAATCTCCTCACCATGGTATATCAGATATGGCTGTTGGGATCCTGGGTTAACAATCTCAAAGGTACCGCCACCTATAATGCGAACGGCGATATAAAAGAAGAAATCATGCAGTCCTGGTATGCCAATGCATGGGTGAACGCTGAAAAGTATACCTACTCTTACGGCACCGGCATTGTCAACCCATTCAACGGTGATGCTGAATCGGGGAAAGTAGCCCATGTGTCCTGGCACACCCATGCTACCGCAAACGCAGCCTTTCATGTTACACTTCTCCAACCTGCCACGATATCACTGGATATCTATGATGTGAAGGGTAACCTTGTCAGGTCCCTATGCCGTGAGAAAAAAATGGGAACCGGCAATAATCGGATACCGTGGAAAACAACCGGCGACAATGGCAGACCCGTCGCCTCAGGTATATACCTGTATAAGTTAACTGTTGATGATCTGGCTGTTGCCGGAAAGATTCATTTAGCCAGATAATAATTCCGTGGAGTATTTTAACGAAACAGGCCCTGCTGAAATCGGCAGCGCCTGTTTTGATCTGTTTCTAATACACCTGAATTGTAAAAATAAACCGGTCTTTATCAAGGTGAACAATATCACCGTTCTTCTTAATATCCAGTATCTCGTCATCAAGGTCGAGGCGTCTCGCCCAGGTAAAGGAGAATAAACCGTGCCACGAATCCAGAAACATGAACTGCAAATCAACCCGCAATCCGAAATCACGGAGGTACGATTCATCCCATTTTTTATCTTTAGTCATCGGTAGCAGATCCCAACCGTTAAAATTCTTCCAGTCACGGTTCCATAGATTGGCCATTTCAAAGAAAGGTGTGATATAGAGTCCGTTGACGGTAATGCCAGGCCCCGGAACAGTCAATCCCTGAAAAAGCTCCAGCGTATACTCAATATCATAATATATGATACCGTTGCCATCCAGGATATCATCATCAACAGCATCACCCTTTGACAAGTATGTGGCGGTGGTGACACTTCCTACCAGGAATTGATCATACTCATAGACGTCAACCATCGTTGCTCGGGTTACCGTATCAATGGGATTGAACGAGTAGGGATACGCCCTCAGGAAATGGCTGGCCCGGTATTTCAACGGGTAGTTAAAGGCATATTCGGATAATTGACGGTTCAGGCTCCCTAAAAAGATATTTGTTGTAACAAAATGGCGCATGCCAAGTCCCTTCGGGGGCCTGGTAAGAAGATTGTTGCCGGGAAGGGGGAAACGCTCCAGCCAGCCTATATTCAGCCCAAGATAATCCTTATTCTCCTTGATAGATGAGTAGAACGGAATCTGATTTCCATTCTGATCAAGATTTATGTAGATTTCTTTATCCTCACCAGTGGTATCCACCGTAATCAACGAATCTTTACCGGGAAAGGCATAATCGATGGTATATGTGCTGTTAAAAAAGAGCAGATTGATAAAAATATTGTCCACGCGCGAGGGAATTGAAAACGAGGGTTTCACATTCAGGAACTGATACTGCAGCGCCAGCATGTGATCCTTATAAAGTTCAAATCCATCATATAAATCTATTATGTCAAGCTTTCCTGGAAAGGTCGTATCATCAATTAAATTATTATCGGTAAACAGATTCACCAGACTGTCGAAGTCGTTATCGGAATTGATATCCACCGGTGTGTCAAAGATGGTATCATTTTTTATCTCCATTTTAAAAACCCGTTTCTGTAATCTGGTACCTCCGTCAAAGATGCTGCCGTTGATATAATCCCTGGATCGCAGAAATTGCAATCCAATTGTATGGTGTTCATTCAGTTCCATAAAACCGGAAATACCATAGTAGGTAAATTTACGATCGTAGCGGAAAGAACCGCTCGGATCATCCAGAAAGGCGCCTGCATATAACGAGTCACCGAATAAGGGTATTTCATAAAACTGTGTATATTGCCCGTTCAACATCATATCTGTTGTCCAGGCATACCCGACATTCGGCAGTTCGCCGGTAAAATCATCCATAGAGTAGTCCGCCAGGGTAATCTCGCTTCGGGTATTATGGTGCTCCCCGAACGCTTCAAAATAGGGCCGCAGTGTAATGTTCTCACCCTCAAGAGCAGGGACATTCACCCGCGTTGCCAGAAAACCGCCCCATGACGGCCCTGCCCTGTCTTTGAAATCCTTGGCAAGATACGCCGATCCCGCCATATTAAGGTTTCCCCGGAGCTCTCCGGTCAGCGCCCGAAATCCCAACCGGAAATTGGATATACCCACCGTATCGGTGATATAGGTCGGTTGAAACGAGATATACGGAACAAACTCCCAGAGATGGAATTTCGGTTTATATTCTCCAAGACGATACTGTCCGTTTTGGGGATCCGAACTGAAAACAAAAGGCGAGTCAAAGCGGGCGCTGAAATCCCGCTGTGCCGCACTGTCAAGCTCAACGCGCCGCGGTGTTTCGACAGCCATTTCGTAAATGCTGAAATTGGCTGCGGAAAAACCGGTATACAGCAGCCGCTTCCCGTCGGCATCGACTGACGGCGCAAAGGCGCCACCGAGAACGTTCGTTATCTGCTCCACCTTTTTGGTCTCAAGATCCATACGATAGATATTGAAAATACCGGTTCTGTCCGATGAGAAATAGAGATATCTTCCGTCAGGAGAGATAAAGGGATCCCGTTCATCCGCATCAGTGGCGATTAACAGCTTTAATCCCAGATCGTCCTGAAAATTCAATGAATCGGCAAAGAAAGTCGAGTCCGACACCTTTTTAAACCGGTCGAACGGTTCCGCATCGGCATTGACAATCGCAATATCACGATTCTCTTCAAACATTATTCCCATGATAATGTGCTTACCGTCTTTGGTCCAGCAGGGACTGTACATCTGGGTACCATTGTTGAAATTGGTGAGGAAACGGGTATTGCGCCCGTCAACATCAACCAGCGCGAGGTTCTGCACCCCGCCTGCATTGTGAATATATGCAAACGTCTTGCCGTCCGGTGACAGCGCCGGCTCAAGGGCGCGTGCCTGCCAAGTAATCTGCTTTTCTTTCTCCGCCTCAAGATCGTACGTGTATATATCCATCTTGCTGCCCGAACGATCCGTATACCGGGAATAATACAGCTTTTTACTGTCGGGAAACCATTGCACCCGGGATGACACGACCGGAGTTATTCCATAGGGTTCATCCGCCTGCTCGGTACCAAGGATTGAAAGCGGGCCATTGTAATGGTTTCGCTTCAACGCGGTGAATTTCCGGCTGGGTCGTTCATAACCGAGTGTGGGCTCGTTATACGGTTTTCTTACGGTTCCCCGTTTTAAAACCTTATACAGTTTATCGGTTTTCGTATCGAGCACATACAGGTTGGTATACCCGACATCATACCCACGGTTGGAAAGCAACGCGATATATCTGCCGTCAGGCGAGCGGATACCGTTAATATCCATATACCCTTCATCGAATATCTTTTTGCCCGTTATCAAATTTTCCTTAATACTCTCTGCAACAGCGCCGTATTTATCCTGCAAATATCCTTTCCATTCCCGATAGAGAGCCTGACCGCTCTTGCCGGTGGCTTTCCTCATGGCTATGTTAAAATGGGGCCACGCCTTTGTCGTACCGATTTTTTTCGTGGCTTCTCTGCCGTAAACGGAATCGATATACATCATGAGCGCAAAACCCTGATTGTAGGTCATCTCCGGGTAAAAACCGTTTCTGTTTTCAAAGGAGGACATCTGTACATAATCCAGCAGGTCATCCTCCAGTGTGGCCATACGCAGAAACATATCACGATAATTATCCCACTGGTCACCCTTGTTTTCCGTTGATTCATACTGGGCGACGCCCTCGATCCACCACATCGGGGCAAGCAGATCGGTCCACCAGACCGAAACATTGACATCAGGATTATCGTAATAAGAAAGACGATCAATATGAAAATACCTGAAAAAGCCGTCCTTTGATGCGGCTTTACAGGTAAAGATATGGGCAAGCTCATGGGCAAGGACATTGCGAATCCAGCGATCACTGCCGCGGGAGCGCCAGTTGTTATGGGTCGTATAGATATGGACGGCATTATGGCCGACATAGGCGGCCCCGTTCGCATAATCACCGGAATCCTCTATATAAATAGTGACTTTCGAATAATCCGGTATGATTTCATAGGTGACCGCCAGATCATCCCAGATATCTTCAGCGATCTTAATGACCTTATGCGCCCAGTACTCATCACCACCTTTAAAGACAACATAATAATGTTCCGTTTCCACCTGACATAATTTACCGAACGATGATATTACGGAAACAAGTATCATCATACACATTGTTTTGCACGTACTATTCATGGAGGCACCTCCCTCGAAATGAGCAGCTCCCTATACTGACGTATTCTATCTGAGATAGTGGAATGCGGGATACGATATATAAAGTAATATCAATAATAACTGTTGGAAAAAGCAAGCGCCTGTGGTTAAAATATCTTTAAACGACAAAACAATAACCCCCAACATCATCTCCTTATATATTTTTGTACAAAATTTTCCAACACCTACATCAGCGGAATGGAAAGGAAAGCGCCATGGAAAAATGCGTACTGGCATATTCAGGAGGACTCGATACCTCTGTCATGATTAAATGGATAAAAGATATGTATAACTGCGAAGTTATTGCCATGTGTGGTGATGTCGGACAGGGAGAAGAGCTTGAAGGCCTCAGGGAGAAAGCGCTTAAGACCGGCGCATCAAAGGTATATATAGAGGACCTGCGTGAGGAGTTCATCACCGATTATATTTATCCTACCATGCGTGCCGGAGCAATATATGAGAAAAAATATCTATTAGGTACCAGTTTTGCCCGTCCCATTATTGCCAAGCGTCAGGTCGAAATTGCAGAGAAGGAAGGTGCAACCATGGTTGCCCACGGTGGTACCGGTAAAGGCAACGATCAGATACGTTTCGAGCTTACCTATATGGCTCTTTCACCTCTTCTCAAAATAGTCGCACCGTGGAAAGACGAGCGCTGGGATCTCCTGTCGCGTGAAGATTGCATTGCCTATGCAGAAAAGCATAATATTCCCCTTGCCCAGACAAAGGAGCGGCTTTATTCAGAGGACAGAAATATCTGGCATATCAGCCATGAAGGTGATGATCTCGAGAATCCGGGAAATGAACCGCGGGACGATATCTTTACCATATCAAACATACTTGAAAGTGCCCCGGACGAACCGGAATTTGTTGAAATAACATTTGAAAAAGGGATTCCCAAGGCAGTAAACGGCAGAGAACTGCCGCCTGTTGATCTTTTAACCGAACTGAACAGGATCGGCGGCAAACACGCAATTGGTCATGTCGACATGGTGGAGAACCGCATGTTCGGTATTAAATCCCGCGGCGTATATGAAACACCGGGCGGCACTATACTCTATAATGCCCACCGTGAGCTGGAATACCTGGTACTGGATCGTGATACCTTTCATTACAAGGAAATCCTTGCGCTGAAATACGCCGAGCTTGTGTATGACGGCAAATGGTTTACCCCGTTGCGTGAAGCCATGGACGCCTTTGTCGATTCGACGCAGCGCAATGTCACCGGGAAAGTAAGGTTGAAACTGTACAAAGGGAATGTTGTTCCTGCCGGAGCATGGGCGGATAAATCCCTCTATTTCGAAGACCTGGCATCATTTAAAGTGACCGATCTGTTTGATCAGAAGGATGCGGCCGGATTTATACGTGTGTTTGGACTGCCGTTGAAAGTGCAGGGAATGGTGAACAGGGAGGATATTAAATAACAAAATCTCAATTGCCGCCTGAGTTTAATCAGGATTAGTCGAGGAGCGGGATTACGGGCAGTTGAGTTATTGAACGGAAAAAACTTCGCACACGCGGATATTCACTAAGTTATGGATAGAGAAATTTCAACTATTATTGTCGCCGGAGGCATGGGGAAACGCCTTGGAGCAGACGTTCCCAAAGCGTTTGTCAGACTCGGCGGCAGATATCTCTTTCACTATTCACTCGATACATTCCTGCGGCATGACGCCGTGGCTGAAATCATTCTGGTTGTTCCAGATGCCGCCGTTGAAAAAACTGAAGAGATAGTGAATACCTTTGCCCCTGAAAAACCGGTTGTCATAGTCAACGGCGGAAAGGAGCGGTGGCAGTCTGTCCGAAATGGTGTGCTCACGGCGGAGGAGACGAGTGACTGGGTACTGGTGCATGATGCGGCACGGCCTTTCATGAGTGCGGAAATAATTGACTCGTTACTGGAAAAACGGGACAGGTTCAAATGCGTCTTTACCGCGACTCCCGTCGAGGATACTGTCAGGCGTTATGAAAACGACACCTGCATTGAAACGCTTGATCGCCGATCACTGCTTCGGGTGGGAACCCCGCAGCTGTTCCACCGTGAGTCACTGATTGAAGCATTTTCACATGCGGAGCCCATGTCGCCCCCGCCGACAGATGAAGCCGTGCTCATGGAAAAAAACGGTATACCGATCGGTTTTGTCTGGGGAGATCCGAAGAACTTCAAGATTACCACGCCGCACGATCTTATCCTCGCAGAGGCCCTGGTATCATTTCAAAAGGCATAACCTATGCTGAAGAAAAAAAAGAAAAGAAGCACACAGGTAAGCGGTCTGATTGTTGCGGTACTGACTCCCTTTACCGACACAAACAGTATTGACCGGAAGGCACTTGCCAAACATCTGGCGTTTCTGCATGACCATAATGTTGAAACCATATTGCTGAACGGCACCGCCGGCGAATTCTTTTCGTTGACACAGGAAGAGAAAAAGACTCTCGTAAAGGCCGCCCGCGGCAATTTCCCCGGCACGATTATTTTACAGGCAGGAAGTGACTCGCTTCTTGATTCCATAGACCTTGCACGTTACGGTGAAGAGACGGGAGTTGATTTTATCGCATCACTTCCCCCCTATTACCTGGCAAATGCGCCCAAACAGGGTATTATCGATTATTTCAACTGTATTGCAGGATCCATATCACTCCCTTTTATTCTCTATAATTTCCCAAAGCATACGCAACTGTCAATAAATCCGGAAATTGTCGCTGCGGTATCACATTACGGCGTAAAAGATTCTTCGGCCACGCTGTCTCTGGCAAAATACACCCGGCGGTATTTTATCGGCAGCGATAAAAACATTATTAAAGCCTATAAAATTGGTGCAAGCGGCTTTATCAGCGCGCGTGCCAACTTTTTCCCCGAGCTCTATGTGTTCCTTGAAAAAGCCCTTAACGAACAGAACATCGCAAAGGCGCGGGCTATACATAAAGAAATTATTGCCCTGGCGGATCGTTACGCCGGCCCGAACCAGATTGCAATGATGAAATACGCGCTCACCAAAAGATTGTCGAGTTATCCCACCAAGGTCAGACTGCCGCTGATACAGCTCGGCACCGAAGAGATTAAAATGCTGGGAAATGCGTTTTATAAATAATACATGTCCTTAATCGTCATTCCCGCAGGATGTTAGCGGGAAACCACGCTTTACTTTATTGTGTAACGGTTGATCCCGGCCTAAAAACGTACCGGAATGACATCTCCTGTTAACAGAAAAATTGTCAAATCTCCCGCCTGTTAAAAACTACATACAGAATTCCGGCAATAATAACCGAGAAAAAAATAACGTTGAGAACAGGATGAACCGGTCCCATACCGTGAAACTCACTCTTATCAATGAGCGAGACCGCATAGCGCTGTACAAGTGATACTTTGGGATAGATAATTCGCCACCACGCCGGATCCGGGTGAATCTTCCCGCTGAATGCATCCTGTATCATTTTATTCTGCATGAGCAGATGCATGCCGTCGGATATAAATCCAACGGCTACAATACCCACAGTAGCGAGGGCAGCGATAAAATCCGGCATATACAGTGACAGGAGACAGACCAGCAGCGTGGTAAACAGCAGATTTATGAAGCATACGGTTGAGGCAAGCAGGTAGCCCGGAATAACACCGCCGGTTTTTGACATGGCGATAAGGAAAATCGTGCAGTGGAGTACAAACATGAACAGTGACGAGAGGATCCAGATACCGCCCACCCGTCCGAATACATACTGCCATCGGTCAACGGGGCGGGAGAGAAACAGTACGAGGCTGCCGTCATTCCTGTCACGTGTAAACACCCGCATGGCGAGCAGTGCAGTCAACAAAAACATGCCGCAGCAGATCACATGAAACGCAATCTTTGAGGCGTGCCAGGCGACAGTCACCCTGTCAACCTGCTGACCCTGGACAATATACCGACCACCGTAGCAGGTACGAATGTGAAGAACAAAGAGAATTGACACCCCGAGGAGCACATAAAAGCTTTTCAGCCGCATCTGGTCCAGGAGAGTATAAAGCGCTATTTTTATCAGATTACGCATGCTCTCTCTCCACACAGCGAATGAACACATCCTCGAGCGTCTCATTTTCCTTTACAATACTGGTGATGGCATCCTTCACAATGATCCTGCCTTTATGCATAATAGCCGCGGTATCGCAGGTTTTTTCCACCTCGGAGAGCAGGTGGGAATTGAGCACCACCGTGACACCGTCCCGGCGCAGATCATCAAGTACGTTTCGCACATCACGGATACCGAGAGGGTCCAGCCCGGATACCGGCTCGTCAAGTATCAACAATCTCGGTTTCCCCAGGATTGCAGCGCCCAGCCCGATTCGCTGCGCCATACCTTTTGAATAGGTCGCACTCTTTTTCCTGTCCCGGCCGGTCATACCGACAATCTCCAGAACCCGCGCGACCTCTTTCTTTGCCGCTACGCCGTTAAGCCCGGCCAGTGCGGCATGGCGCATCAGATACTCCCGGCCGGAGAGATAGGGCGGTATTCTATGGTGCTCTGCGAGATAGCCGATATTTCTTCGGACCTCAGTGTTGACAGTCGACATCCCGTCAATCGATATGGAACCTTCGGTCGGTGATGAAAAACCGAGAAGCATGCGTACTATCGTTGTCTTACCGGCGCCATTGGGGCCCAGCAGGGCAAAATACTCACCCCTCCCGACAGTGTAGCAGACATTGTCTACCGCAGTTACTGTGCCGAATCTTTTTGTTACAGAATTCAGGGAAATCATAAGTCAGAGCTTCGTGCCGGTTAAAACGTTACTGAACAGGAAATATAGTATATAGTGAATGTTGATAGAACCTTTTGTATCGCAGTATCGTTTAAAATACAAACCGGGGCTCCATTTATCGCTGCATGTAACTGCATCATGTATTATTTTTAAATTCTTTTTGTATATAAAACCGGCACTGCAAACCGTTAATAGTGAAAATGTAATACTATGACTCCCGGCAGCAACATGCCCGTACTATTATCAAACCCTGCTATTGAATTTATTCGACAGTGCTATATCATGATTTCCTCAGAGAAAAAGGAATTCCATCGCACGACTTTGATTCCGGCAAAGAAAAAACACCGCATGTTCTGTACCTGTTCGCCGGGAACATATCCCGTATGCAGTCACGCAAAAAAGCTGCACGCGCTCTATAGCGATTATGAAAAAGAATCCGAAGGGAATTCCCTGCATGATCTTTTCACGAACAGCTCACTGTATACACTGTTCAATTTACTTACCAAGAGGTACCAAATCGATCTGAAAACGGTACGTATTATTCAAAACGGTTCACAGGACGCAGGGACAATTGTTATTGGTAATGCCGCTCAAAAAGCATATATCACCTATTTGGCAAACGGTGACGACCGAATCAGATTTATGGAACGTATCGGTACATTCGACAATGAAAACCGGTGTCGGATACCACGCGACAACATTCTTTACCGTGGATCAACGTTTGTCCTCACCGATACCGAGAAACAGCTTGCTGCAATGGATCATTGCAGCAGTCGAATGGCTGAGGAGAACAATCTCTGGTTTCGTACCGCCTATCACCTGTTCCGCGAATATGACGAAACCAGACTTCATCCAGAACTTAGTATAAACCGAGCCAACGGTACCGTTTCAGTTGCACTCATCCATGACGACATACACACGATCCTGCATATACATGTACCGCGTAAATTGGCTCAGGAAATGATTTACTTCCTTTTCAGGAATCATACCGACACCTGCGGTTATACCATAGATGCCACAGAACGGGAGATTTATTTTACGTTGGACACCGAGACGTACAACCACAGTACAGTAATCACTCCGGTGATCGTCCTCTCTGACGAGGAATCGGGAAAGAATGTCCATGCATTTTCTAAACAATACTGTTACGGTTACCTGGTGTATAATCCCGAAGACAACATTTTCTATACACTCAGTAAAGACAGTGCCAAGCTAATCGCGCAGCACTGGGACGCCCCGAAAAAAATACACAACAATAAGCTCGCTGCTTTTATCGATGAACATGCAGATATATTTTCGATTCGCGAACAGGGATTGAACCACGGTGAAAGTGATGATCTTTTCAGATCCGGTCCGGGAAACAACCTTAAACGGCTCCTTGACATTCCCGTTATAAAAAAATATGATGAAGTTAAAATTCTGTCTCATGCGCTGGACAGAAGCTGGTTTTATATCTCAGTGATATACACATTCGGCACATCAACCATTCCACTCACCGAGTTTTTTAAAGCCAGAGAGAAGAAATGCCGCTATCTGGTTACGTCCGGCGGTCTTGTCGATTGCAACAGTCCCGTTATAGAAGATTCATATTCTGCATTTTTGTCCGACTCAACGGAAATAAAAAATGACGGCACCATTGCGGTTCCGAGAGCAGCCATGATGCATCTTGCGTCACGGGAAAACACGATTGTGTCGCCGGCATCACCTGAAACTCCTGCGGCAATCATGGAATCGATGCTCCATTGCAGACCATTAAAAAAACTGGCCCCGCTTAAAGGGTTGAAAACAACGCTACGTCCTTACCAGAAAAATGGCGTGTCGTGGCTGCTGTTTCTCTTTGATAACAATTTCGGTGGCCTGCTCTGTGACGATATGGGTCTGGGCAAGACCCATCAGATTATCGGCCTGATTACCGCTCTGAAGCAGCAGCGCAAACAAAAAGGACCGGCACTTATTGTCTGTCCCACCACTGTCATGTACCACTGGCACAATCTGATTACAAAGTACGCACCTCACCTGCACGCAACCATCTATCACGGTACCGAACGTATGTTTCAAAAAGCCCTGCCCGAAACCGATGTGTTTATAACCTCTTTCGGTATCATGCGTCAGGATATCGATACTATTTCATCAACCGGATTCGTTATTGCCGTCTTTGATGAAATACAGAACCTGAAAAATAAAGATACACTCTCTTTCAAAGCTGCCGAATTAATCAGGGCACACAGTAAATACGGGCTTAGCGGTACTCCCATTGAAAACAGCCTCACTGATCTTAAGGCACTCTTTGATATAGTCATGCCCGGCTATCTCGGCTCAGACCGTTCTTTTTATGAGCGATTTATAAAACCAATAGAATCGGGAAATGATAATAAAAGAAGACGCAGACTCCACACCATTGTTAATCCCTTTGTACTGCGACGTACTAAAAAATCGGTTCTCCATGAACTGCCGCCGAAAATTGAAGATACCCGGATATGCCGACTCTCCGATGAACAGGCCGGTATGTACCGGGATACGATTAAAAAAAGAGGCAAGGACATCCTGGCTCAACTGAAAGATTCCGACTGCACCATACCTTACATGCACATATTCTCTCTCATCAATTTTCTCAAAATGGTCTGCAACCATCCTGCACTGGCACTGCAAACACCAGATGAGTATGAAAAATATATTTCCGGCAAGTGGGATCTTTTTAAGGAAATCATTTTCGAATCACTGGCCTCAGAGCAAAAGGTCGTTGTCTTTACCCAGTACCTTTCCATGATTGCTATATTTGAAAAATTCCTGACCGGTAATAAGATCGGCTATACTACTCTCACCGGTTCTACCACCAACCGGGGTGCAGTCATTGATCGATTTACAAATGACCCGGCATGCAAGGTATTTGTGGGCAGCCTCAAAGCGGGCGGCGTCGGTATTGATCTCATTGCTGCATCAGTGGTCATTCATTATGACCGCTGGTGGAATGCAGCCCGTGAGGACCAGGCAACGGATCGGGTCTACAGAATCGGTCAGACACAGGGTGTGCAGGTTATAAAACTTGTCACCGAAGGAACTCTTGAAGAAAAAATCGATGCAATAATTGCAAAGAAGAAAGCGCTTGCATCGGTAATTTCGGAAGATGAATCGGATGATATAAAGATTTTTTCACGGGATGAACTGATCTCAATACTTGATCATTCGAGTATGATATAAAATGATACATTTAGCGGGAATTATGTTTCCGGACAGGCTATTATTACCGAAAGAATACAAATTTTACCTTGAATTATATGAATCAGGATCATAAATTTAAAGCATGGATTTGTATGATCGATTATTTTTCACTGGCTCTTAAATATCATACCAAATACACTGAGGCACTCTCTGTCTATATGGATTGGATGACGAAAACATCTGCCACTAAACAACTTAATGATATAGTACGTCAACTTGCAGAGTCATCTGACGGTATGGCCAAGCAATTAGGAAAAGTAGGCTCATTGGATGCCCGATTGGCGTGGGAAAGTGACTATGTATCAACTAAATCCAGATTAAAAACAAATTATGAGTGTGCCTGCGCTGAGCTTGTTTTATGCCTGCAATATCCAGGATACGAGGATGCATTAAAAGATTGCCTTTCAGGGAGTGAAGAGATCCAGGAAATTGGAATTGATGCTTATGGAGAAGCCTTACAGGACATTTATGCATCAAAAATCGGGCAGAATTATCTTGACAAAATTTTTGACAAATCTGAAATCAGGAAAAAGTTTCTCCCCGAGAATTTGCCTGTGCGGATAGGGCCGGGCATAGAGCCGACACAGGAAGAATTACAGAAATTATACGATCATGCACGGGAAGCGCTTAAAGTAACCGAAGGAGAGGATGGCACATTCAAAAAGGGTTTTAATACATTTGACCAGATTTTTGGTAAAACGCGTAAAATATGTAATGGTTCTTTCAACATCCTTGAGGCTTTCTCAAAAAGTATAGAAAAAACATTCAAGAGCGCTGAAATCAGTGTTACCTTTATTACTTCTGTTTATTCACGTATCTGGGAAATAAAACCGACAATTGTACTCAACAGCCGGGGAGAATTTACTATTGGTGAAGCTCTCACTGTAAAAACTATTCGGACACCTGTTATATCAAATAAAAAGATACCAGTCTATGAAATCCGTGAAGTACCGAACATGCCTGCTAGAATTACTGGTCATAAAGTATACTCCCGGTTTAAAAACAGCCTTGTCCTGGTCAATGTGGTAGTTAAGGGCATTTCTCTTAAATACCTTATGGACAATATGAATGCGAAAAACGCGCTCGAAACGATAAACCTTTTTTCTGATGTTGCCGGTGACATACTTTCAAGAGAGCTGGTTCAAAAATCACTCAGCAAGAAACTAGCTCAGGAAGCAGCTGAAGCTGCAGCAGAAAAAACAATTCTTTTCCTTGCCCGGGCCGGCCTGGTACTCGATGTAATCCTCGGGACCTGGGCAGTTGGGGAAGAGGTCGCACAAAAGGATTACGACGGTGCAGCAGCACAGGCTCTCCTTGCTATCGGTTCAATAGTTATGAGCTATGGAGGAGTAATTGCTGCTAGTGCTACCGCCTCAGGCACATCTGCTTCGTTACTTGTAGGGTCTTTGGTTGTTCCGGTTGGCTGGGTGCTTGCTATTGGACTGTCAATAGTAATTGTCGGTTTTGTGCTGGTAAGTATTTTCGATGATAATGTAATGGAATTATGGCTGCAGAAAACATGTTTATGGGGCAGGAAGTATGAGGATCAGCAGATAATAAAGCACGCATTAAAACTTGTCCAATCTCAGGACGGATCGATTGAAAAGAATGATACATACGATAAGGAAATCGCTAAACAAACATCTGAATTCTATAAAATAATCTTTGACTTCTCAGTTTCTATATATACCCAAACAATAACTGACGGATTCATTGATTTTAACTCAAGCAACAATGTTGATTTATTAATAGTCGATATTAAACGCAGATCAGCAGGCGCACCTTTACCAAAAGAGGCAACACTATCAATTGATGTACAGGCATCTGACGGTAGCGGCAAGGTTAACTTCCAAACAGCCCTATCCGATACAGACAAAATCAAAAGGCACTTTCTTCCTGAGGCGAAACAACCTGATGACGGCAAATTCGAACCATTAACGGCGGAACACCTGGTTTTCAGACTTTATGACAGCTCGCAGCGCCACTATCTCCAGCAGAAATAAAAGGGATATAAGAATGAACCTGTCGGAGTTCCTGTAAGCGGCTTGAAAGAAAGTACATCCTATTCAGCTATGGGCACAACATGGTCATGTGTTGTTAGATTGAATTTGAACGGAAAACCAGGCGGTACGGAAATTGTTAAAACAGCCAATTTTAAAATAGAATTAAAAGGCCCCAGTGTGATGTAGTAATTACATTTAAACAGACCTTCTAAATATTAGGATTTAAAAATGAAAACAACTGATGTGCGTACAACGCGTGAAATGACAGAAAACGAAGCTGCCTGCATAAAAAACTCCATAGATGCACTTAGAAAAGGCAGTAGAGTTGCTGCCTATGGCGGATCAACTTTTTTCATCCTTCTCGTTCTTGGCTTTGTTATCTATGATATAATCGCATTTGGTTTTAGTATTCGAGATGTATTCCTGTTACTCTTTTCTCTAATAGCAGGATTTGTATTATTTAAGATTGCCATGGTCACTGGAAAGCATCACTTCATTCAAAAACCTTTACATTTAATAGAAGGTAAATTACACATAGAAATAACGACATTCACACGATTTGTTGTTTGCAGAATTGAGTCCACGCGCCTTGCATTCCCCCGACAGTGGAAAGATAAAATAGACGACCTAATTGGAAAGGTATGTAAATGCTGGTACTACACGAATGAATCAGGGCATAATATGGTAGTTTCGGTGGAAACGGATGAAATAGAATTATCTTTGGATGCAGATGTAAAAAGTGGTGTTATCGATCCAATGAAATTCTATTTTTAACTCATTTTTGAAAGAGGAAATAATCTATGGGGATGGCTGCTCGAATTGGTGATATGACCGCTCACGGCGGTTCTATGGTCGTTGGCACCCGACAGTCCTTATCGGCGGAATGCCTGCGTCATGTCTGGGTGATATGCATGTATGCCCCATGGTCACACCGGGCACACCGCCAATCCCGCATTTGGGTGGCCCTGTCACTCTCGGCAGTACCGGTGTCCTCATCGGCAAAAAGCCTGCTGCACGGCAGGGTGATATGGCTGTCTGCACGGGGCCTCCAGATTCAATAACTATAGGCTGTCCTACAGTCATGATTGGCGAGATCAGCGCCGGAGGTGGAGCAGGCGGCGGAGCCGGCGGCGGCGGCAGCGCCGCAAAAGGGGCCATAACTTCAGCAGCATTGGCCCGGCTCGAGCCGCAGACTGCAGAAACCGACAACCATTTTCTTAATGTACAGTTTACCGATAAAGCAAAACTGCCCATCTGCGGATACAGTTACACCATTAAAGGACCTGACGATAAAATACGCGCCGGCTACCTCGGTGGTAAGATTAAAAGGCTGGGAATTCCCGAAGGTGATTATGAGGTTGCTCTAATCGGTATTACGGCAGTGACGCTGTCAAAAAAGGAATGTAAAATAAATGAAGAGCTTGAGGGATTAATTGAGACTGCATTAAAACTTGAGGGAGGCGCTATTGAATTCAGCACAACTGACGGTTTCTCTGCTAATTCCACACTGAAATGGACAGGTATTCAGGCGAAAGTTAAAGGCTCCACAAGTGTTGGTAAAAAGGAAGGGGTTGAACAGGAATACGTCTCCCGAGGAGGAGCTACTCAGGAAAAAGTATATAACCTTATTAATGAAGTGAATATCGGCAAATGGAACTGGCCTGAGCCTGCTGAGTATAAACCGCCGGTTATTCCTGCTGAAGAGTTGCATAAAATGCTTATGAAGAAATTGACTGAAGGTGATAATATTCGTGTGGTCGAGAAATCTGGAATAATGGATTCGCATTATCCAATGAGTTATGTATCAAATAAAATTGAGAAAAAAATCCATCAACGTGACGATATTCGAAAGGATCCGAAGACAGCAGAAGCTCTTGTTTTTGACATAAGGAAGCACCTTGAATTTTTAATCCGTAGGTCCAGTGTATTCCAACGCTTTAAATCAATGCCGAATAAGAGATTTGAACAATTTCTTAAAGTAGACTTAAAAGTGTTAATGGATAAGTATATTGATCCCTTGCAAACAATAGTTAACCAGAACAAATGAATAATATATTATTTACCATTTTATTTGTTAAGTGTGGATCATTCATAATAAAAAGAGGTACATATCTCAATATAAACGCAACTAACGCTGCTAAAAGGAATATCAATGGTTTTTCCAAAGAATAAATTAAAGGAACAGGACATCCTGAAACATATTCTGGTGAAAAGTCACCATTTTCTCTTCGTTCCTTCGCCTGATTTCGGGAAAAGTCATTAGCATAATACTTAACTTTAATTTTTTTGCCGTTCTTTACATTTAAAAAAACCGGATAAAAAGTCACTTTGAAAAAGTTATCATCTTCATCGGTAAAATTGATTTGCACTGTTTTCGATTCAGCAGTTGCGAATTCTGTTGAAGGGCCTTCCCGCGTGCTCTTTGACAGCGTTGAATATGATGCCCCGACAATACCGGTAGCGGTTTTATATTCTTTATTGCCGATGATAACAAAATCAATGTAGGGCCAAAAATGTACGAAAGCAGTTATTACCAAGACTATCGAAAGTATCACAAAAAACCATGAAACCAGATTCAGGAGTATTTTCATTGTTATTCCCTTTGAAAATTGTGTTATGTGATTTTTATTAATATATAATATTTTCATTTTACTGTTACAGGAAATGAGGTGCGTTTGTTTTATTATATTGGAATTGAAGGTAATGCGTGTACCGCTGAAATTGTGGTAAATGGTTTGGGGGTTTCTAAATTAAAAGCAGAAAACGGCGGCAGCATTCAATACCCGTGCAATACTGAACTGATTGGTAAAGGGAATAAAATTGAGGTTACCGTTTCCCTGGCTTCTTTTGATCTTACCATATTGGACAGAGTCCTGTGCAACGGGACAATAAAGAAATACGGCACAGAAGAATTTATCGGCCCCGAAAGTGGAAGCGTTATTGCCCAATTTACTTTATCCAATAAAATCAAAGAACTTAAAAATAGGCTTAAATCGGATCCTCTCAGTGTAGACCTTTCTAAAGAATTCCCGGTTACTTTGACTGCAGAATTTGACAGCGATGACGCACCGTCCTTTTCTGAACGTTTAATTGAATCCACACCCATTGATGATTCGGAAATCTTGAAAGACTGGGCAATACAATTTAAAGAGCATCTGATAAACCGGGATATTCAGGCACTCTATAATTTATATGAACCGAAACTGCTTGATTACGACATTGCCTTTCCGGAACAAAAGGAACCGGACAACCAGAAATGGTTCACCGATTGGATGAACAACAAAATATTTCCTCAAACTCCGTTTACCGAATTTAACCGGGATGATGTTGTTCCCGTTAAATGGTGTGATGGAAGAATATGGGAGCTTAAGCTGAAAGATGGCCGACCACTATGGACAACGGTGGGTAAAGACAATAAGCGCTCGTTTATCGAAATCTTTGCAGGAAATGTTGATGGTGAGATCAAAATCGTAAGATAAAAAAATTGTTTTTAAAGAATATATTTACTAAACTTGACTAAAATCTAAAGAGTTCTTATTATGAACACAAACAACCAATTCTCAATCACTCTCCCTGACGAATGGAAAGACACCACAGTATACACATTCCAGGGACCGCACGACAGCGGAGTACAACACAACCCTGTTATAGTCGTTGACCCTGCTGTAAATAATGCCTACGGAGGAAAACCGAAATTTCTTGCCGTTATAACCAAAGACAGCTCTTCAACACCTAATTACGGTACGGCATATCACTGGAGCGGGAGAGGTGCAACCGCTAACATTCAATTCTCTTTTATGCGGCTGAATGAATCCGCGTACCATGAAGTGACAGGACCGTTTTCAGCATACATGCCCAGTTCCGAAGATGGAAGAAGCTACCGGGTATTCACGTTTGCCCATGAGCTCGGCCATGCAACGGGCAATCCCGACGAATATATAAATACCGGATATAAAATAGACAGTTTCGGCGCACCGTCCTTCTCACAATTTTTTGAATGTTATACTATGGAAAGAAACCGCGCAGCGCTGATGTATACAAACGGCAAACCTCGCTCCCACAACCTGTGCTATTATTTAAACCAGATTCACTTTGATATACGAAGAGGAACTCTTCATGCAAATTCCTGGCTAACAGGAAAAGAGTTTGCAGTGCGGTATATATATAATACAGACAACTATTCGTATAACAGACGAATAAACAGCTCCTCCGTGTCCACTGATTTACGGGAGCCAATTCACCGGGAAGCAAAATACGAGATACAGCACTCCAATCCTAAAAAGACAGTGTATCTCGCTCTTTACTATGTGTCTCAGGATGAAGCATCATGCCGTGATTTTCACGCAAACCAGACGTCCGTTCCAATAGAGTATCAGGCCGTGCTGGTGGTAAGAATAAGATTAAGCACTGATTTCCAATCTTCATTCAGCAACGCCGACAGAAGAACAAAAATATCGGATATTATCGATGTTTTCAATGATCTCAGCTGTAAATATCGCCTTCGCTCCGGAGCTAATGGTATTGAAAATATTATTATTCATTTCATTCCGGGATTCTCTCATGAGGAAGATGCATCTGAGAGGAACTATAAAATCAGATTTAGAGATTCCAATAATTCATCGCATATCGTTTCAGCGGGACCAACAAGTGATGAGTTATCGGTATATAACAATGCTACAGCAAATGAGCTTGTAGCGTATTTTTTAAATGTTTCAAATAGCGGAGAACTAAATAATTCTGCTCTTATGGTTAATCACCTTGCGTATCTAAGAACATGGGTTAATCTAAAACTTCATTCATCAATGACTCTTGAAGCAGTATAACACAAAAACGGGCGGGATACATGAGAATACAAAAAATAAGTAACTATCTGTTACAAATTGGAGCTGTTCTTGCCATTCTCTGGATACCTGTCATTGCCGATAAACCGTATAATTTTAAAAAAGGGAAAGATACAATGAATCAATCAGTTATCATTAACGGAAAAAAATTTTCAAACTGGCAAAACACTTCATTCATTCCGGCTAGCGGCGCTATAAAGGGGAATGAATTGTGGATTTCAACATCTTCAGACGTAAATAATGCTGACAGCCCTTATCATTTATGTATCGCAGATAATAGCCTTATCACCGTTTATCCTCAATGGATTGATGCCAGAAATGCAGAAACTGGCGATAGAGACTGGACGCAAAAATTTATTAACCTGATGGACTTCACATTAGACTCAGAGGGAATATGGGTAATCAGCGCTGGTAATAAATTTTACAAACGTACTGTACAGAATCAAAAAACCGAAGAAATCCATATTGCATTATTTACACAATATCCAAAAGTATTTTTTATCTCATCAGAAAAAGAATTTTTTTTCTATATCTACAATAAATACCCCAGCAGCTTTGATCAGCCTGTTTTGGATGACGGTTTCACCATAACCAATTTTAATGTAAAGGAAAGAAAAGTTGCCTATGAATACAATGAAAACAACATTTTAATCACCGGCTTTGCCCTGTCCAACAATCAAAAGACCTGCTTTCTTACCACCGACAATAATCTCTATTCTTTTCCTGTTTCAATAAGCAGTGATAAGGATATTACCAAAACAGATTTTCCCTTTATACGCTCTCTATCAGTATATTCAGACGGAAACCTCATTGCGGCCCAGGACATTGACAAAAATCAAAAGATTCCGGAGCCGAAAAACAGACGAATCGTATCCCTGACTCCTGACGGAAAGATCAACTGGGAAGTGCCGATAAATGAGTTATCCAAGTCAGGCCAACCGCCGGCCTTTGCATCAGGAGGGAATATCTATTATTGTGCAGGCAGTACTCTGCTGTGTATCAAGGACAGTAAGACTGAATGGGAGTACGAGGTTTCAGGTGGCAATACTGAAAAATATCTGACTGTACTTCAGGATCAGAGTGTTCTTGTTGCTGCACTGAATATGTTACACCATATTGATTCGAATGGTACACTCATTAAAAGTATAGTGAATCCCTTTGTCATAACCTGCAGGCCAATTATAGATACAACCGGGAAGGTGTACGTTGCCGGGAAAGAAGGGGTACGATGCCTGGAATAGGAACAGGAAAAGTAACACAGAGGTTGTTAAAATGGCCAGTAAGAAAATCGAATTGAAAGGTTGTGGTACGCGGCTCGAATAGTGCTCCCTCTCAAACCGGTAATGTCCTGCGGGTCGGACATCGGTATT
>CAZIYW010000030.1:0-44312 GCA_964543525.1 uncultured Fibrobacterota bacterium
CATACCGTGTGGTGAAAGATTGATCAAATTGCCGATCTTCTCTCCCACTTCAAGGCTGATAACCTTAAGGCTGGTATGTAAGGTAAATCGCTTTGCCCGTCTTTTCTCTTCCATTAGTAACTCCTTTTTATAAAAACACGGTCCCGCCGGGTACCCTATTGCTAATCCTTTTTTCATTTCATATATAAATAAAATACCCTGCTGTTAGCAACAAAAGAAGTTAAATAGTCAAAAATTCCGTAATGATTAAAAAAAACGGGAATTATTGTATATAAACGGGCAATAATTACAAATTCCGGCAATTTAAATCAACGAACAGGTATTACTAAAAATAGAGGTTTACTCCTGCTCCCAGACCAAATCCCGGCAACCTGAATTTCCATTTCTGATCAGTCACTTCGAACAAGTCAATATCAGTTTCAATTACCGCATAGCGGTAAAGAAAATCAATATTAAAGCCGAAATATGGTCCCGCAATAATCTCAACCCCTACACGAGGACCGAATGATACACTCGGAACAACATCCCTTCTTCTTCTGTTAAAATGATCCGTGACAACCAATGTATCAGTATTAGAGGTATAGACACTTTTAATGAAGTTGGCATTTACATCCAGAACAAATCCGGCGTTTATTTTTAGCGGGTAGAAGCGTTTGACAAAATTGACACCCGTGGTCATATTGGGCGCTATTATCAGTATTCTTCTTTTAGAATCATAATAGTTCTGTAAGCCGTTATAATCATGGTCCCAATACTGATTGAGAAGCATAAAACCCGGCCCGACGTCAATAGAAACAAATTGTCCGGCTTTTATCATAAAATCAACCTGGAAACGGAAGTGTAATTTAAACTTCTCGACATCCCAGTAATCCTCATTTTCCAACGAGTCTACTATTTTGTCAAAGTGTTCAAATAAAGTATCCTCATCATATTCGTCAGTTTTAATATTATATCTGTACGGAGTTATTCCCATGGGAAACCAGTTAAAACTGAACCTTACCCCAAAACGGTTTTCATTCTTATCGGAGACTTTTACCCTTTCTTCAGATTCCGTGCTTTCGACCAGTGGAACTACCGCAGGTTGTGACGGTGGCTGTACTGCTGTCTCAGCCGGTGGTTCACTCTCAATCACCTCAACCGGCTCACTTTCAACGCCGACAAGCTGTTTCGCAATACCGGGGAGATATTGCAGTATTGCCTCTATCTCACCACTGATATCTATTGAGACAACCTTTAAAATCTGCGCCGTCTGAACATCAATAGCACGCACATTAATAAGAAATTTCGTTCCCAGTTTTCCAATGGAGCCGCTTACCAGCCGCTCAACACCCAGGACTTTTCCGGCCCTGGCCATGCAGGCGTCATCAGTGCAGGCCCCGGATTGCTGAAATCCCTGCTCATTGAGTATCTGCTGCATCTGTGCCCGCTCCATCATGGTTACCATACCGGTGTTTACCATCTCTATCCTCAGACGGTCTGCAATGATATCAGCTTCACTGGCGGTCACTCCCTCGGCATTTTTCAGGCCGATTACCGCGTAATTTACTTTCCCTGAATCTGCGATTCCTGATATAGTCATGCATAAGCAACAAATGACTGCACACACCACTAATCTCCCTCTGCAAAAAAGAGTATGGTTCATAAAGTGCCTTACCTTTTCTGAGTTGTAATACGTTAGTATGACTAAATTATAACTAAATAGAATTCTTTTTCACCTGCATTATAAGCAATAGTATTTAAAAAATAAATTATTACTGAAATACTACTAAACTGGCTGCCTTCAATATCGTTTGAATCCGGATGCAGAGGATTTGGCTGTCGTGATCCTGTTATGGTTTTTGATTATCCCTCCAATTGCCACCATCAAGACCATCTGCCCATAAAGCCCACGGATCCTGAGAATCCGTTGGTAGTCTGTTTTGGTTTATACTAAAATCAGTTACCGCATTTAAAGATGTTAAAGAATTAGGAAGGCTTTTCAACTCATTTTCGTGCAGCCAAAATACTCGTATATTTTCTAAATTACCAACTTCTGACGGTATGCTGGTCAAGACATTGTAGTGAAAATAGAATTGAGTTAACTTTTTCAAATTCCCAATCTCAGCAGGAATTGTTGTCAAGCTGTTATGAGTAAAGTTAATGTAATCCAGATTGACCAAATTACCAATTTCCGACGGAATGCTTGTCAGGTTTTGATCCCATACATCTAATCTCACTAAATTAGTTACATTACCTATTTCCGGCGGTAACACAGTCAATTTAGGAGATGCATAACTCAGCTTAAGAGTATCGATTCTTCCATTTTTAACGGTAATAAAATCATATACCGAATTCCTTATATCATTTGCATCCAATACTACTCTTACAGAGAGAGTATCCGAAACCAGTGACGGTACAATGATAATCGTGCTGACAGCAGTATCCCGTAATCCATTTGTATCAGTAACTATCGCCTCTATTCCATAACTTTTTCCCAGTTCCTTTAGGTTAAATACGGTGTGCGCCCACTTATAGGTATATGCCGTCGAGTTTCCATTCAACTTACTTTTACGAGTTAACACTGAATTTACATAGAAAAATATTGAATCAAGATCTTTATCAGCGTCACTCAAGATAGTTGTGATATCGGTAGTGCTGTAAAACAATGCATAATTCAGATCATTGAAAAAAGAAATTACTGGTTTGTCATCAATTGGTTTAACCGTAACAGCCATATCAAAAATATCGGATTCATCTGTTCCGTCGCTGACTTTTACATATACAGTAAGCGGTCCGTTATAATTCTGATCCGGCACGATTGTTGTACCGGATACAATTTTATAATGCACACTGTCAATAACAATAAGGCTCAGTTCGCTTATATTGTTGTCAATATCGGTAACATTCAGGTGACTGAGCTGTAACAGCAGATTATTATCCTCAAGACAGCTTAACGTAGTACTCTGACTGTTTATAACAGGTGCATCATTTACGCCGGTAATGGTTATATGAACAGTCTGAGTATCACTGCTGTTATTCTCCGGATCCAGAAGATAAAAGGTCAATGAATCTACTCCACAGGAATCGTTTTTTAACGTATACTGCATTTCAATACCGGTGGAGATATCGCCTTCCAATTTGTCCAGAGTTCCTTTTGTGGGAGACTTATCTATATACCACTTTAGCGCGGAACCTTCAGGATCATGACCTGCTATACTTATTGCATAAGGAGTGGTCACATCTTCGACCGCGCTTACGGAAGGTACCGTATCAATCACCGGCGCATCATTATCCGCTGTAATTGTAATAGTAACCGTCACTTCTATCTGGTGTACACCATCATCAATCTGGACCTTCAGCGGGTCGGTGTTAGAGCTTATTAAATCCTTCGCAGTATAGCTGAACTCCGGAGCTGTGGCAATTACATTACCACTTGTAGCGGTTACCTTTCCATTGACCGGCCCCTGAAGAATTGTCCATGTCAACGGATCACTATCCGGATCCGTTGCAAATATGTTAACCGGTACCGGTACACCTTCAACCGCAGTCAAAGCAGTATCTTTACATACAGGTGGATGATTCACTTTATTCACTTTCAGCATGGCTGCCCTGCTGGTATCGCTCCCTACATTGTTGGAGACAATGCACCGAAACAACGAGCCACTGTCTGCTGCAGTTGTTGCAGTTGTAGTATAAGTCATAGCGGTTGCACCGGTGATATCACTATCATTTTTCTGCCATTGGTACAGTAAGGGCGTCGTGCCGGTTGCAGAAACGGAAAAGGTCGTACTATCACCGGCAACCACACTGACATCCTCCGGATTTCCGGTAATTTCAGGCTTAATACTGTTCTCGGTGACCGTTAATATGGCTATATTGCTGGTAACACTGCCGGCACTGTTGGAAACCACACATCTATACTGAGCATTATTATCTGTCAGTACCACAGTCGGAGTGGTATACACGCTGTCGGTCGCACCCGGTATATTAACGCCGTTTTTTTGCCACTGACAACTCAGGGGCACGGAACCGATTACTGAAATTGAGAATTCTGCACTGTCACCTACAACGGTCCCGATACTCTGTGGATGTTTTAAAATAAACGGAGGAATAAAAACCGTCAGTGAGTATGGCAAGGTTGTATCCTCGGCGAATTCATTCCAAACGATGCAGGTATAGGTACCGCCGTCTGCCAGGCGTAACGCATCGAAAAGCAGCGTATCGCAGGTATCACCGGATAATGCAGAATCGTTTTTATACCACAGGAATGATAAGGGTTCAACCCCCTGAGCCAGAACGTATAATCGGAACAGCGAATCAATATACGGTAATCCATCTGTCTGAATCTGGTCTTCAGTAAATTCCGCCTCAATATTAAAATCAGGTTGAGACGGATCCGTACACACTATCAAAGTCACTAATGCTATTGATAAAGCAACCAATAGCGGCAGGCCATATCCTGAGACTTTCATGCTGCTATCCCCCCGTTTTCTTATTATGTAAATACTCGTTTTGAAAAGGTAGTATACGTACCTCAGTAGAAAAGTGTCTTCACCCTTATAAATATATTACATGCTACCGATTCTTTCTGTGATCACCGTCACAGATTATTATTTTTTTATTTTTTCTCCCTTAAAAGAAAACCGGTAAAGTATATCCTACCATACCGGTTCCTAAGTTTTACAATCCCACGATTTGCTTACTAGTTAACAATGGAAATTTTCCTTACTACCTTTCTGTTGCCAACCTGTAAACGGCACATATAAATACCATTTGCGACGGTATTCCCTTTATCATGGAGATTCAGTACCACCTTGTGACTGCCGGATTGCAATCTGCCGTTAAGCATGGTCTGTACTTTTTTACCGCTCACGCTATACAATTCGAGTGATGCTCTGGCACTGGTATGCGTGGTAAAAGAGAACAAAATTGACGCGTTTGACCGGTGAATAATATTCATTGATGATACCACATCGGGGGTTATATTCTTGATACCCGAAATATCGCCGATGTTAAAATTGTAAGATTTTACCTTTTTAATCAGCAAAGCATCTGTTACCGCGAAAGTAACACGGTAGGTGCCTTCTTCATCGGTCGGTGTACCGTTGAATTTACCGTCATCAGACATGGACATGCCGGCAAGCTCATGCTCCGGCATTAAACCAAATTTATGACCGTTCGGTATATCCGACAGGGTACCGTAGTCATATACCACATGGGCGCCGGCACCTCCTGAGGCGCCAACAGCCATACCACTCACATCACCGCTCAGGTTGCTGCCGTAGAAGTATTCAATTTTTCCTGAAGGATATAATACCACGGCAAAATCAAGATCCACATCAATTAAACCGGTTTCACTCCACATATGGGTGGTCTTCCACCTGACAGTTACTTTATCGTTTTCACTTTTACAATAGAGACCGTCACTGGAGGTAATCACGAGATCGGCGCCAAGCACCGCTATACATCTGGTAGCCATAAGCGCCTCGGCACTGCGGACATAGACAAACGGCGGCTCGAAAAGGATATGACCATCGGTGGCTACATACACTTTCTTCACTTTTTCACCATAAAAGGGAAAATCGAAATTGAGATCAACTTCCGCAAGACCGTCATCCGTATCATCGGGCGAAACTTCATCGGTAATTTCCGGGAAAGAATTATTATTATCCACTTCGTAATACACATGCTTTAACAACTCCCATTTATACGGCGATTCTCCACCAGAAGCCTCAAGTTTCTCATCATAGGCTTCGCCTTGTTTCGCATTCGGCAGGTCCTTGGTAGTTATTGTCAACGGGTCCATAGCTGATTCATAGACTATGGATAATGTTGTGGTACCCTGCGTTATATCAACGTCAGTCTGATCGCAGGTCTTTTCAACCGGACTGCCGCCACGATAATCAATAAGACTAAATGAAGCCACCTTGCCTGTACCGCCACCCTTTGAATCTATGGAAAGGAAATACTTGGCCTCCTTTTTGTCAATATGACCGATAAGCTCTTTCACATCAAGACCAATCTCTATATCACTGCTGGCATTCTTGCCCTGCATGGGAAGCGGACCGCCCTGATAATTGAAAATCGTGTGACGATGTGAGAATTCAGGCTCATTGTCACCGGTATTATTCGATACGCCTGAGGATATGCTTATTTGATCACGCTGAGTATGGTTCATATTAATTTTATAAATCAACTGACGTTTGATATTATCATCGACTTTCTTGAAACGCAACGTATAAACATGCTTATTTGAGGAAAAACCTCCTTTATCAAAATCTACAATCTTGCCATATTGTGAAAACATAGTATCTGCAGGATCATAGGCATTTCCCGGTTCAAGTGCGCCTGTTCTATATAACATGTAAAAAAATCCTTTTTTCACATCCCAGTTACCCCATGAATTGGCAACCAGCCATCCGCCGATTTCCCAGTCCTTGACGTCAACCTTGCCGTCGCCATTCAAATCTTTGTCATTGGTATACTCTCCGTCCCTGTTAACATCAATTCTTATGCTGTCATGATACCCGACAATAACCATGGCATGGCCGCCAAAATGTCCCCATGCCTGAACGATGGGCCAACCTGCTTCAGGTGTACCACTGGGAAGTTGTACCATACCGGTAGTGTCCCACATGGGTGGAACACAATTACAACTGAATGAGGCGCATCCACCGGTTGGACTGCCGTCACCGAAATCGTATATCCACTGTTTCAACGTTTCAATACCTTCTTTTGTACTGACATCAATTTTATTGTATTCTACATATCGGTTACGCATGGCACTATAATATTTATCGTAACCGCTCAACCATTTAGTATCGGCTGTAATTCCCGATCCCCATGTTTTAAAAGTCGGAATCCCGTTTTCATTTACAATGTCCCATCCATCTAAAAAATTCGATCCGCCACCAACACCGCCATTTAAAAAGTTCCAGGTATAGTTATGGGGATAAGGATATCCCGCTACAGTATCTCTGGCAAGACTAATGACATAAGTAAAATGGTGACCAATACCTGACGCCTGGGCACATGAACCATAGGCTCCCTGATTCACTACAGGATTGGGAAAATACTTTTCATCCCCGTTATTGCAACTTTCAGGCAACTGGCGGCTTCTTTTTTTGAGCTTTAAATAAGGTACTTTCTCAAACTGTTCCCTGGTGATTGGTTTCATGCCACCAATACATACCGGACCTTCACCGGGCACCGGATAAATTTTAATTAACCGTTCGGTCTTTTTCCGAGTGGGAACCAGTTTATACTTGGGACCGGGTGAGGTGTTTCGGGCTGAAAGTGAGTTTGATAAAAGAAAAATACAGGCAAGAAAAGAAATGAATAAAGCGGATACCTTTGGCATAAGAAGCCTCCTTAAATAAAAGTGTTTATACCATTGTGTCCCCTCCCCTCATGTACAATGCTACACTGCTATAAACCTAAAATTTAGTTCACTAATATAATAAATAAACACTGGTAAAATAAAATTTTTTTAACCCTTTCCGGTAAAGTGTACTCAAATGAAACAAAGCAATATTTCCAATTTAAGTAATATTATTCACAAAAACCGACTAACAACCGAATAATTTTTGGTAAATTTAAAATTATAATAAAAGAAGAGGTTGTGCTTTAAAATCTGATAATTCATTTCCACAACTCTGTGTACTATTCTTTATGTAATGTATTCTTTATACCATGATATTTGTAAAAAGAAAATCCTCGCCTTTATACCTCTTTAAGCTCCTTCTCTGGGGGGTGGAAGAAGTAAGAAGCATAGTAGGAAGGCGAGGATTTTTTTATTTCTCAATTTAATTTATTATTTAGACAGGTCTGAAATGAAAATGTGCCAGATTGCCCCCAGAATTTTCGGACAGATTATACTTTGGTTGTTATTTACAATTTCCATTTTTTCTATACCCGTATTTCCCCTGCTATTAATATAATAAAATAGAAGGCATCCGGTACTAAGGTCCTGTAATAAAATGTACCATGTACCTAAAATGTACCATGCATAGGTAAATATCTTCACTTGAGTACTTCTTTTATTTGAAATAACACCGGGATAGGAGTCATATTTTCAGTGAATCCGTTTTGGTGGAGAGGTTTTCCACACTGAAGGACGATTATCGTCTACTGCTTTTCCCAGGTCTGATTCAGAGTAACGGTAATATTATCTGTCAATTCTATTTTACTGTTTGCCATAAGGACCGGGGCAGTGGTGCTGAGATCATAGTCCACAGTCAACGGAGTACCCTGCGCATCGGTAAAGGTAATGGTGGATTCGGTGGATATCCAGGTTCCTGAAGAGGTTATGGTTGTATCGATTGGAACGGGAAAGCCCATCACTGAAAATGTTTTGTTGACTGACATAGTTGAAGAAAAGGTGCTGTCTTCATTAAGCACCATGGTCCCCCGACAGGGTATCATCAACAGGATTAAGCGTATCCGAAAATACCGCGCTTAAAACTATCAGCTCCGAGAGGGTCCACGTACCCACCAGGGGATTCGTTAAGGGATTTGTCGAGCTCTCACCACAGGAAGACACTAACAGTGAAACATATAGTACTCCGAGAACAAGCAGGCTGCTGAAACGGGTATGACACTTTTTCATAACACCTCCATTTTTAGGGTTAATTCACTATCTGAATTTAATTGTATTCCTGAAAAAAAATATTATACGGTCTTACTTTATAGACAACCAATGGCCGATTAATAACACAACACCCCATGTAATGGAAATCTGTGCGCGGGAACTCTGGTGTTACCGAAATAATACAGGAAAGAAGCACCCTCCCGGATGCCTTACATTCATAACAGCAAAGATTCTTAGATATACAGCACTGGATAGTAATATAATTCAGGAGCATGCTGCCAAGTCAAAATGAGTTATCGACTTTAAAACAGTAATCCGGTTACTATTGGTTACCCGCTATCCCTTCTCATTAAAAAAAGGCATAAGATTGGCAAGGCCTTTTGCCAGCTGCAGGCAGAATTTGAGGAATATTTCTTTATCTTTTTCGCTGAAGTTTCGGGACCCATAGAGGTCAAGTGACTTCTTTCCATAGAGTGACAGTACGCCGGCTATTTGTGAGCCGCGACCGAAAGTCTTGCTCAGAAGAGAATTGGGATAGTCGCTCCCCATGGCAATTCCCTCCTGCCGCAGGTCACTAATGAGCAAGGCCTCATCACCGGGTACTGTTTTGTCAAGTATCACTGCATCGAGTTCTTCAATCCGTTTAAGACGTGCATACTGATCTTCGATAGAAAAAGACTTGAATATCTCAAGACGGTCGGATACGGGATCCAGAAGCCAGAACACACCTGCTTCAGCCTCCATAACCAGGCAGGCGTACGGTAGCGCAAAATTTATCAATTCTTTCACATTTCTTGCCGAGGCAATATGAAATGAAGCCTCCGATACTGCAGACAACTTGGTTGACTGTATTTTAAGAAACTGCATTTCCATATTTTTGTTAAACTCATGACCGATCATCTCACCAATACGGGCAATTATTTTTTGTTCTTCGGTCATATCCTCCTTGACCGACACCATATGAAGAAACAATAATCCCACCAGACGTCTGTTGAGCCTGATTGGGTGGGCAATATACCAGCGACGCAGGGCGGAATTGATATCCGGTGTAGAAAGACTTATTGTCTTAATATCTTTTAGTACCTCTTTGGTAATATAGTCATTGAGTTTAATCTTTTTACCCTTCAACAGGTTCATGTTAAAAGAGCTCGATGCTTTTACATAAAAGCTTCTTTTCTCTTCATTGTATTCATAGTAATTGCAGATCACCCCGCCGGAGGTGTTGGCAATCTTCATGAGCAGAAGATTTAAACGCTCTTCAAAGGGGAAATCAAGATCCAGTATCGACTGGGCACTGCCTACGAGCGACAGGGAAAAAGACGAACTCGATGTCATCTCAAATTCTTTGGATGCCTTGATAACATCAGCGGCAAAGCTTGAGAGTTCCTCTACATACTTGAGATCCGCCTGGGTAAATATATGGTATTTGTTTTTACTGTTAATATTAATAACACCGACAATCTCGGCACCTATCTGCATTGGACAGGAGATAGCAGAGATAAGATCTGCTCTCTGTTCATGTTCGACAGTCTCTTTTTTATTTACCGGGCCGGTCAAAAGAACCGGTTTGCCGGTTCGCGCGACCTTGCCGGCGATTCCTTTCCCGAATTTCTGCGACGTTGACCTGACAACATCAACATTTAATCCGTCGGCCATCTCTATCTTCAGCAGCCGTTTACTTGGCTCCACAAGCATAATGGAGCCTGAGTCCGCATGGCATGACCCAATGGCTACCTCGAGAAATAACTTCAGTAACTCCTCTTTATTTTTTGAAAGCAGAACTGCCTGCTTAATTTCATGGAGACTGTTTAATATTCGAGTGCGCTCCTTATCAAGATCTGCACTCTGACTAACACTGCGCCTTCCGGACATAAAAAGTATGCGGGCACTGAGCCCACTGATTATATCAACCTTCTCAAAACGAAGCTCTTTCAGCCTTTCAGAGACATCGTAATTATCCGTCGCATTAATAATCACATCAAGAAACTGATACTGCTCAAGTTCCCGGAGAACTTCAATTTCGGGATTGACTATTTTAACGATACGCACTCCCTGTATCTCCAGCAGCAGGGAGAGTATAGAAGTGGTTTCCCGTGTAATACCCACAATCGCAACATTCTGATATTTATTGGCAAGTAACATAGGCTCGGCACAGTATGATTAGTTGAAGATTCCCCCATTGAGGATAATACCGTTATCTTTTAAATCCGGTTCTACTTGAAAATAATCGTATAACGCTCCGATTATCAAGGAAATTCACGTATAAACTATTTCGCTATATCACATATTGTGCAATAATAGTTCCCTTTTTTCAATCTAATAATTATTCTACCGAGCCATCGGCGTCGGAAAGAATTACTCCCGATACTCCCGATACCCATATCGTTAATAGGCAGCGGAAACGACATAAAAAAAACAGCCACTACACCCTATCGACAATACTGTACGGCTCTTTCCTGCGGGACTGCCTCAAACCCATGCCACAGAAATTAAATCCTTACGGTTGTATTATTTTTCCTAACCGGCCGACCCGCTATTCAGCAACAATATATTTTATCCTCCATGACTAAAATCATTCTCAGGAAAGGTCGAGAAAAATCTCTCATAAGACGTCATCCATGGTTGTTTTCCGGGGCCATTGCAGAGGTTGACGGTAATCCACAACCCGGCGAGACCGTTGCTGTTGCAAGTGCTGACGGTAGCATATATGGTCACGGTGCTTACTCCCCCCGTTCACAGATAAGAACCCGAATATGGTCATTTCATCCGGATGAAGAAATTACTCCCAATTTCTTCTATACAAAACTGGCGATGGCTTTATCGCTGCGGGCAAATCTGTTTCGGGGTACTCCCACAACAGCCTTTAGACTTGTCAATGCCGAATCTGACGGTCTGCCGGGTCTGATTGTCGATCGCTATGCAGGCTATCTGGTATGCCAGTTTCTCTCAGCAGGAGCTGAATTCTGGAAAAAGACTATTGTCAATCGACTGAATGAGCTGCAGCCGAACAACGGTATTTATGAACGTTCCGATGCACCGGTTCGGAAGAAAGAGGGACTCCCACCAACGACCGGCGTGCTTACCGGTGATGCGCCGCCCGAGCTGATTGAAGTAACTGAAGGATCGTATCGTTTCCTGGTTGATATACGCCACGGGCACAAAACCGGATTCTATCTTGACCAGCGGGATAACCGATCCGTCATAGCTGATCTTGCCTGTAACCGTGAGATAGTAAACTGTTTTTCCTATACCGGAGGGTTTGCAGTATCAGCACTTAAAGGCGGCGCAAAAAAAGTTGTCAATATAGATTCATCAGCAGCACTATTACATCTGGCGGATAAAAATATTGCCGTAAATAACTGCGATCCCTCACGCGTAGAAAACTGCGAAGCCGATGTCTTTTCACTCCTGCGAACGTACCGTGATGCAGGACGGCAGTTTGACATGATTATTCTCGATCCGCCTAAATTTGCGGAGTCACGCAGTCAGTTGCCGAAAGCAAGCCGCGGCTATAAGGACATTAATCTTCTTGCCTGCAAACTCCTCAATCCTGACGGTATACTGGTATCATTCTCCTGTTCAGGCCTGGTCAGCCGGGAACTGTTCCAGAAAATCGTTGCTGATGCAGCTCTGGATGCCAATCGCGAGGTGCAGATTCTCCGCATTCTTTCACAATCGGCCGATCATCCGATAGCCGCCAATTTTCCTGAAGGGAGTTACCTGAAAGGTCTGGTGTGCAGGGTGGGTTAAAACTGCCGCCCGTTTTCCGTATAATCCGGATACCTATACATTTGATTCCAATAGACTCCCGCGTGTACTGGAGAGACATTTTAAAAAAACTCTCGTGCAGACACGAGTTATTTGATACCGAAGAACTCTTTAGCCCTCAACTGCAACCGTTTCGCCATAAACGCGAACTTATAGAGATAATTTAGATTCCCATCGAGCGTGATATCCTGATTAAGAATAGAGTTAAGAATATCGGGTTTTGGTGCAAGCAGGAAATTACGCAACGCAGCCGCATCCTTAAAATTAACAACGATATCCGCATTATCTATTAATCCCTCGGTGACCTTCATTTTATTTTTGGCAAAACACGCCGAGATCGTTATTGCATTATCCCTGCTTTTAAACAGATACCTTCCTGTGAAACTTTCGATATTCTTACGAAACTCTTTGTTAATACATATGAAGAGCCCCATGCCCTTTAACAGCAACTCCAGAAATTCTTCAGCAACTTCAGATTCTATGCTGTTGCAGAGTTTTTTTGCTGTTTTTTTCGCTCGAAAGGGTCGCAACAGAATAACGTTTATCAATACCTGCAGCATTGTTACCTCCATTTTTATAAACTGTGAGCATGTGCTCTTATTTTAAATCCTCATTCAATAAAAGCTATAACCGTGAGCCATAAACCTTTAACGTTTTTTATTTAAAAGACTGCATATCCGTGTGTTCATCGGGAAACGGCACAGCGTGTCCGTTATTCAAATCATAAGCAGTACGGGTAATAATCTCATCTTTCATGGCATCATTGAGATCCTTAAAATAGGCGGAATACCCGGATACCCGTACGAGTAATTCAGGATACTTCTCAGGATGCTCCTTTGCATCAAGTAAATCCTCGTAGGATAAAATATTGAATTGTATATGCTGGCCGCCGAATTTACAGTATGCATCTATAATATGACCGAACCGCTCGATACCCTCTTCACCGGATACCACGGGATATTTCAGATTAAAGGCCTCACCGCTGGGGATACTCATCGTGTCAATACTCCCGACCGTGCGGATACAGGTGGTCAGATCCTGTGCCGCCTGAGAAACCGGCGTGATACCGCTGGCAAATACCTTATGCGCTTTCCTGCCGTTGGGAAGCGCTCCGGCAAGCTTGCCCTGGCCCGCATGGCTGGTCATGGTCCAGTACCCCGGACGGTACTTACCACCACGGTAATTGGTATACCCCTGATACACCTCATAAAGAAACTTCAGGAGTGCATCTGCATTCTTTACCGCTATCGGAGCATCGGTACCGTATTTCGGTGTCTTGTTGACAAGATAGGCATGCAGCGGTTCGTGCCCCTTAAAATCATCTGCTAATGCCTCCAGCAACTCGGTAAAGGTGCATTTCTTATCAATAAACACCGCCTTTTCAACGGCGCTGAGAGAATCGACCGTATCGGCAAATCCGATATGGGTTGCCCCGGACGAGTTATATAACGCCCCGCCGTACACAAGGTCGCGTCCTTTTTCCATGGGCCCCTCAAAGAATGCGGAGAGTATCGGCGACGGATGAATTTCCTGATGCACTGCGCCGAACTTTTCATTCAACTCAACAGCTTTACCGATGAGCCATTGTGCCTGGGTGGTAAACGCTTTCCAGAATTCATCGAAAGAGGTAAATTCAGCAGGATTTCCGGTTCGGGGGCCTATCTGCTCACCGCCGGTTACCGGCCGCTTCCCGTTATTGAGCGTGAGCTCAAGGACAGAGACCAGGTTCATCATGATGGAGCTTGACGCATCATAGCTTCTGCCTGCGGACCCGAGCTCAACGCAGCCGATAACAGCATAATCTCGGGCATGTTCCGTGGCTGTTCCCTGATTCTCAAGTACCTTGATGTTGGTAATATCATTTAGAAACGCCGGTACCGCCTTTGTTGCAGTAATAACTTCAGCCACCCGGTCACGGTACTCTTTCGGGTTTTTCTCACAGTGGTACCGAGCATTCATACTGGGATCCCGCAGCTTCAGCAGCTCAGTTACCCGCAGCATGATATAAGTAAGCTCATTGACCGCATCATTACCTTCAGAATCAATACCGCCGACAGTAACCGCCGGTACGGTCCCGGCACCGCCAAACAGCTCTTCCGCTGTTTCGGGGACCAGATTAGTATTATCATTCAGCTTGAGCCATAAGCAGCCTATCAGTTCAATGGCATCCTTATCGGTAATTCGCTCCTGCTCAATATCATTCTTGTAATATTTGTATAACACCTGATCCAGTCTTCCGGGGCTTATGGCCATATTGATATTTTCCGCATGTATTGCTATCTGTGCCAGCCAGATTGCATTTACCGCCTCACGAAGGGTTCGAGCCGGTTTGGCCGGCACCCGGCTGACCACTTCAGCCATTGCCAGAAAGTTATTCCGCCGATCCGAATCGGTTTCTTTTTCCGCACGGGCAAGTGCACTCTTTTTCAATGTCTCAGCATAGGCACAGACACTCTTCATAGTAATCTGCACTGCCTGATAAAACTCGATAGCCTTTCTGTCCTCTCTTTCAGTAGCCTCTTTTTCAAAAGCCTGCGCCTGCGCTATAAAATATTCCATCCCCTTGTCAAGCAATACGGCATAGCAGGGTATGGTGTGTGAAATACAACCGGCTTTCCCGGCAATAAAGAAAGCTATCCGCTCGAACAGTTTCATACCCTCAAGCCCGGGATACCTATTACGCGCGTATTCAAGAATGCTATTTTCCATCCAGTAAGGAAAGATTGTGAAGTTGAGTTCATCGGCATCCTCTTTCGAGAGAATCTGCGGATTTTTCTCCCGGGTACTCATGGTGTCCAGCTCAGGCCATATTGTTATCCCGGTAAACTCGGGATATACCGGTGCACAGAACGGTTTCGAACCGGTTGTTCCGGCTAGGAGATTGTTATCAAAAAAATACGGTTTCTTATTCTCCAGAAAATGAGCTACTGATTTGGCATACTGCATACCCTTTGAATCAGACGAGGAGCGCTGTTTATGTAAATACTTGGTTACCCAGTGAGCACGCTCGATGCAGACATGGGTCTTTTCCTTCAATAAATCCTCCCTGAGCCTATTAAGTAAAGGAAGGTTTTGTAAGGTATACTCCGAAAATCTGATATCTGTTTGTGTGTGAGTACTCATGGTATAGACTCCATTCACATTCTGAGGTTTTTATTAAATCCTGGATGGTAACCTTTTAATTTCAGGCATTTATATATGACTACGTATAGCTCGATTTCAATTTCAGATAAAAATGAGTTATACAAGAAATTAATTTATCGTAGGAAGCAGTGAAGAATTTTTATTATTTCTGCGACAATATAAATGGATGTTGGTTGGAAAAATGTATTGATTTATAAAAACCGACTCGGCATAAAAAAAGCTGCTTCACAGGACATTATCCTTATTGAAGCAGCTTTGTGATAACTCAGGTAACTATCAGTAAATAACAGTTATCTTTCGTGTAGCAACTTTACGCCCACCTGAAAGAAGTGTACAGAAATAGACACCTTTTGCCAGGTCTTGCGTAGTAAACAAAATGGAATACCTGTTTTCCTGCTGGACCTTATCCACCAGTTTCCGAACAATTTTGCCCTGCATATCAAATACATTCAGAAGAACCCGTTCAGTTCCCGAGACTGTATAGGTAACCTGATACCGGTTGCTCCGTTTATCGATTGTATTCACAGAAAGGTAGTCAGCTCCGGATTTTTCCGGAACCACCATATCCTGAACAGCAGTAGGATTTTTACAGGTATATACGCCCACATCAGGGCAGCCGAACACTGTATAGGCCAAAGCATTGTGCCATTTCAGATTCGTTGAATTGCTGATAATCTGGTCATGGGCATCTCCCGCGCCGAGGGAGTCGAGAACAATACCTTTACCAAACTGGTAGTTTATGCCTTGAATATAATTTGAATTTTCAAAACTGCTCTTGTTTCCAACATCATACAGGGTAACCTCAGTCGCACCGAGCGACATTATTGATGCGTTTTTCAGCATGGAAAAGGCCAGATTGTTTGATTTCGTGATGGTGCCGTTGGAGCAGCTTCCCATTACCACAAAAGGTGGATGGTCATTGCTACCCAGATTCGAGGTAGCAGTAGAACTCATAATTGATGATGCACCAGTAGAGCTACCGTGAGTCATCCACTGTACCAGACCGTACTGATCAGCTTTCCAAGCACTCGTAACAGCGTTCTGAGAACAACTCGACTCATCAGGATTGCCAACGTTGTCGTCATAAATCCTATAGCAATCCCAGCCCTGTTCATCAATAACATCCGCTTTCAACTGCTCAAACATCTTGGATCCCGGCGTTTCACTGTCAAAGGGCTTTTCTGCAAACAATGCATTAAAACGCCACTCTATACCCTCAACAGGAGTGTTTTCATAGGTAATAATCTTCTCAAGGATATCATCCAAAGCCGAAATATCATCATCATATACTGGAATACGTCCCGCACTCACCTCAGCCAGAGTAGGCTTATCCGTCCAGCTTCCAGTCAGGGCCTGGTAATACCAGTCCGTCTCAAGGTCCATATTTCCCTTGGTTGTTTTCATGGGAACCTTACCGCTGGTGGGCATTGAACTTCCAATAAGCAGCAGATATTCTATATTCTCATCCTCATAGTTCTCTATCATCCACTCTCTCATATTTTCCGCAGCTGCATCTCCAGTACCACCTCCCCAGTCAGACTCCGTCAATACTTTAACTTCAAAACCGCGTCCCTTCTTCGACTCTACAAGATCGGCAAATTTTGAGGAATTTGACTTTATCGATTCCTCAGTCATAATCAAATAGGTGGTTTTCCGGGTAAACGAAAAGAGCTCATTATACAGCGGTGCAACAGCATCATAATTCACCACAAGATTCCGTGCCAGCTTCTGAAACTTTGCCGGAACCGGATACTGGGTGCCATGCACCCTCGTTTTACCGCCGATGTTCAATACCAGCTCCCCCTGTGTCATGGTCTTCAACGTACCACTCACCGGATTGAACTGACTCAGATACACTCTGACCTGCACAATCTTGAAACAGCGCATCTGCTCCGCTTTCACATCCTGGATATAACTACCCGGGAAAAAAGCATTGTTCGAATATACGGCAACGTCTTTTCCGTCAACAATATTCCGCTTCTCAGGCCATACCGGACCATTCCTGGTATACCCCGGCTGCGCCGGTGCAACTGTAAATACCCCGTCCAGGGTCTTCTCCTTCAATCCCTTAATTGAAAAACTGCACCTGGAAAGGTCTGCATCTGGTGGAACCAGAAAGAAATACCGTTTTGACGGTAGCAGCGGCCTCCCCGGCTCACCATACACCTCACAATTGCTGAATTCAGCTACTCCATTGTGATTTGAAACAATGACATCTCTGAAAGGCAGTGACTGGGAAATAGTTGCAGATACAATTGAAGTACATAAAAAAATAAAAAGGACAAACGATAGCTTCTTCATAAGCCCCCCCTCGAAGTAAGAAGAACCAAATACTATTGTCCTATCCCTCTGTATATTAATGTAACTAAATATAGAAGGATTTGCAGAAATCATTTTCACATGTAGCACACATAGGGACACATTTAGGGACGTCCTTTTTTACTAAATAAAGAAATTATGTAAAGGAAACATCTCCCATTCGTCCTCTCAGAGGCAGTTCCCGGCTTTTTCATAATATGTTCCACAATTAATTAGGGGAGAAAGAATCTGCCCGGAATATCAGGCAGATTCATTCATTTTAAAGATTATCTTAAGAGGGGTATAGAGTGTAATAAGAGATTCTATTTAAATTTTTTTAATTTCACTTCATACACAAATGTCCGTCCTTTACCCAAATCAAGTACTAATTCATCCTCAGATTCCGCCAATGCCATGGGCTTACCGGCCGAGCCGTCGGGTGCAAGCGGCAGAACCTGCATCTTACTCTTTTTTGTACGGTTTTTAAATACCACCGTACCGTTGATCACTTGCTGCAATACCGGCAGGCTGCCGAGCCTTTTCAGGGCAGTGCGCGAATGGTTGAACTGTTGCCCGGTCATTTTCGACGGCCCCACTACTGCAAGGTAGAAATGTTTTGACTCCGTCAGTGGCTTGTTGTCCCGTGAGACGGCTAACACCGCTGCATGTGTATTGCCCACCTTTGTTGAAAACAGAGGGAAGTCAAACTCCTGTCCTTTTATAAATCCAACAACTCCCTGTACCCTGGGCGCGCGTATCTCCAGGACACCTTTTTCGCCGTTATATATCAGCTCCCCGGTTTCACTCCTGAACACGCAGTTTTTCTCATCGTAATATTTCCGAAAATCATCGGGTGAACCCTGGGCATCCTGATCAAAGGTCTTTGCCACCCGGGTAACAAAGGGCAAAAAGTGGTTTTGCTTCAGGAAATCGGAGTAACTGTTGTCCGACAGAATCATCTTCTTTGTAATGCGCTCGTCCACCCTGCCGGGGGCGGATTTTATATCACCACGCAGAAACAGCGGCGCGGTCACTACCCACATGGCAATATCCTCCGGCTGACGGGCTACACCGAAACTTTCCAGTGAGTCAGCACCGAGCGGTGTATGATCAAATTCATGCTGAAAAATACCATTCCAGCCCTGGAGGCTCGCATAACAGGTGAGCAGGGGCATATGCTCCAACTGGTATTCGCTGGGATAGCTGTGATTACCCCAGATAAAGTAGGGTTTGCCTGTAACCCGGTAATAGGATACAGCCCGGATTGAGTTGTTCTGCGACGCCAGTAATTGCGATAAATTATTAATTGGCGCATATTTCACCATGTCCCAACCTGCCTGGATTTTCCAGAGCTGTGGGTGATCCCAGTATGCGTCATTTGCCACAAAGTCTACCGCATTACTCGATTTGATCATGGCAAGTATCGGCAGGGGCATATTACTGCCGGCCAGCGGATATTTGACGCCAAAGCTGCGGAAGTATTTATGCATATCAAGGAAATACTGCTCTTCGAGCCCCATAAGAAATTCAATGCTTCCTGCTACGTCAGCGCCGGCTTTTTTATTTTTAATAATCCCCCGGGGATCGGAGTCCCACTCGAGCTCAAAGCTGGCCAATGTTTTGCCCTTGAATTTTGATTTATTCCAGAGCGCTTCAAGCTCTTCGCGATAGGGGCCTTCCGGCACCAGGTCGCCCCCGAAACCGGTAAATATGGTTGTCTCGTTGATGAACTCAGACAGGGCTATAGCAGGATCATCTTTATAGGCTAGTCCTGTATATTCATTTTTATGGCTGAGAAACTGTTTTGCATACTCTTTCTGCAACTCTATAAGTTTCTTCGAGTAAAATCCCACCTGCTTCGCACCGAGCACAGGTGGAGCGTGCTCCACACCGTCTTCCGGATAAAACTGACGGTTTACCAGAATGTCGAGAAACATATAGATACCGCGTTTCTTGCAGCTGTAAATAAGGTAATCGATTTTCTTCATAACCTCGGGCGATAGCTTGCGGGTACCTTTGGCGTTGCCGAATATATTCGGCTCAGCCCATTCTGCATCGAGGTGGTGCAAACGGAGCATGTTACATCCCATTTTAGCCAGACGGGCGGTGAGCGAATCAGCCTTCTGTTTATCTACTATGGCATTTGGACCGCAGAGAACAACCCCTAAAAATTTTACCGGTGTACCGTCCTCGAATACAAACTGCTCGCCTTTAACAGTAAGGAATCCGTGTTTTCCTGCAGGAGCGTCGAGCAGTGACGACCAGTCAACATAATGACTCCCGGATGCGGTATTCTTTACATCGAGCGGGTACCATTCCCCTTCATCAGTCGGGCCGGTCACCTCGACCGCTTTTAATTCTTTCCCTTTTTTATCAAAAATAACCGCCTTGATATCATCGAAATAAACACGTCCCTTTGCCTCATCAAGACCACAGGTTATCGCTACTTTTTTTGTCCCCGGACGAATACGATAGGACCTGCTGTAATACAGCCAGTCCGTGGTACCGACCACCTCCCCGACTACAGGTGGATAATCACCTATCATACCTCCACCGTTATCCCGAAACTCAACAGTAAGATTTGCCTTGCACCAACCATCTTTACCTTGAACAACACCATCAGCCTTTATCCATCCTGCACAAGTTATTTTGTGAGCGTTTTCGGGTACAGGTATTTGCTGGGTGATACCTATCCAGTTAAACTCCCTGCTCTCGATCTTCAGACTCTTTTTCCCGGAATGCACAGCTTCCGTGGTAATATTCTTTTCCATAGTCTCCCAACCGTCTGCGCCGAGTTCAAAGCCACCGTTAAAAAGCTGATTCTCCGCTTTATCCAGCTTTTCTTTCTCGACCTTACTCATTGCAGCAAGTGTCTTTTTTGTGATGACCTTACCTTCGTTATCCTTGGCAGTAACCGCTAAATCATCAAAATAGGCGGTTCCGGTAGCGTTTCCCAGTGCCACAATCAGTTTTATACCCCGGGCACCGAAAGCAACACTCAACATATTGCTGTATTCAGTCCATTCGGTTGTTCCAATCGCTTCACCCACTTTGGGTGGATAATCGCCAACCATTTCACCGGTTTCATCAACAAATTCAAGGGTTATCTGTGCCTGTTCCCACTCTTCCTTTCCCTGCACCACATCAACTGTTTTCATCCAGCCTGATATCTCGCAGCTTCGGGCATTTGCAGGAAGTGGAATAATCTGATCCAGACCGCTCCATTTGAATTCCGTATTTGTTACGACAACGCAGGATTTGCCGGTATGCGCTTCTTTTGATAAGGCACCGCCCCAGTTATTCCAGTACTTCAACCCTTCCTCAAAGCCTGTATTTTTCAGCAGATTCTCTGAAAATGCATTATGCAGGAATAACATCAGTACACCACTGAAAATAAGACAAACGGTATGTATCGCTGATTTCATAGATTACCTCCACGGTATGAAAAAAAATGTCTCTGAGAACTTAATTAATTCTTTTAGAATAAAATACAATATATTGCATTTACTTTTCTCATTCCTATAGCTGACAATGGGATAAATTCCTCTTGTAAAGTACTATAATGTGTTGTGATTATTAAAGATATAAAGAACGCTCGAAATCAGGTGCGTCTATTACTTTTTAATTACTTATTTGTGACATTTTTCAGATTTCAGCCGGAGCCGAAAATTCAGGAAAGCGCTGTGCCGTTCTATACCTTAGCTCTCCGGCTCTTCCGATACTCATTCGGCGAAATTTTCTCGAACTGCTTGAAGATTCTGTGGAAATGGGTGACATTCTTATACCCGACATTGTAGGCAATATCCGCTATCTGCCGGTCAGTTTCACGAAGCAGTCGTTTTGACTCAGACAATCTGATGTTATTCAGGTACTGCTTAAACGTCATGTTGAATTTCTTTTTCAGGATAACCGGTATACGTGCCGGCAGAACGCCGGCATCCTGTCCTATTTTTGCGACCGACAGATCGCTTTCATGGTACCGCTTCGCAATAAGCGCCACAATCCGTCCGGCTTCTTCATCAACATAACTTTCAACTTCCAGTTCCTTGTAGGGAATAACCACAGGTGCAGCGGTACGCTTTTTCAGAATAACCATGACCAGCCAGTAGAGAAAAAAATAGAGTCCTATTGCAATTATGGTAAAACAGTAAGCCGGGGTAGTATCCTTTGTAAAAGAGATGCCTGTTACAGCAATTGTATAGGAAGTATTCATCTTCGCATAATTTGCGTTCGCAATCGCAACATTCATAATTTTTGACAAATCAGGTTCGCCAATCTCGGTTTCGGTAAGGTTATTGTCATTGAGCCACCACAGCGGGGTCACAAATTTATCAAGAGCGATTCTGTATACTGTTTTATCTTTTGTCAGGTCACACTCTTTTTCAAGAAACCGATGGGTATTATAATCGTCAATTCTGGTGAATCCATCAATATACGTTTTACAGTATATATCAATCTTTTTTGAATTAAACGGCTCAATATTCAGTTGTAAATAATCATATCCGGAGACATCGAGAAACGTAGAATCGGTATTAACATTAATCTGAAATCCTGCATAGGGATATTCATTTCCTTCTCGCAGAATATACTCAAAAACAATTCTGCTGCTGTCAACAGTAAATCGCGTGACTTGCGAATTTCCCTGTTCTTCGGAAGAATCGGAATAACAATAAACGGTATAGGTATCCTGCAGGGGGAAAATTACCAACTCTTTATGCATTCGCGTGACTATTGGAGGGATAAGAAAGAGTACCGGAATACTATAAAAGATTTTTTTCTGATGTAATAAAACGGTAATCTTCCGTATTGTATCCATGACAAGAGTAACAATCCAAATTGAAAACAATGGAATGAAAAGATACGGTCACATGATATAATAAGAGTATAATATAGTAAAATGCTGTTAGAAATAGTCAGTAGCCATTTCTGAAAAAGTGTTCACCTTGTACACAGCGGAAAACGCGTTTCACAATTTATTGGTTTATTGATTTTTCAACTCGTCAAGGGGGATACCGAACAGCCGGATATCATCGATCCAGAATTCATCGCCTGACACACCAAGAAAGAGGATCATGTTGGCAATACCGCCCATTGTTTCCCAGGATACAGGCTTTTCCGTATAATAAGGGAGATTATATTTCTCGTAATCTTCTTTTGTATACTGCGTTGGATCCTTGGGGAAATTAAACACGGCAATAGACAAATCCTGTGGTGTTACCGTATATTTCCGCCAGTCGGATGATAATGCAAAGCGCTTGTTTGCAGATATTTTTATATACAAATAGGAGGCTTCCTGTATAAATTCACACTGCATTTCACCATTCCCCTTTGCCGTGAACGTAAGCGAGTCAAAACCACTGAGGTCATACAGTCTGCTGCCGATGCTGTCAATAGTCCCGATATTCATCCCGACATAGACAAAGGGATATTCACGCTCCTTTCCCCCGAAATCGGCAAGGGTATATAAAACCTGCAGGCTCCGCTCATGGCCGGGACCGCCGTTTTTTATTGCAGAGGCAAACACCATCGGTGACGCATCAACCGGTTGCAGGAGCAGAGAACTGCCATTGGTAAATTTATCGCTCTGGGCATCCCACCAGCCGCCTCCCAGATGCGGGTGAAGATTGTTGCAGTTGTCGGGATACTCAAAATCCTCAAGGAGCAGAATCGAGAGGCTTATCTTCAGGGTGTCCGGGTCCGGCAGCGGTCCGTCACTAAGATCACACTCTCCGGCAAATACTGTTTCAGAAAAGGTGCCCGAACTATCCCACAATTCGACCAGTACCGGATAGAGGCGTCTGGGGACACCATCAATTGAGAACCTTCCCAGCGAATCAACCGCTGCTTCATAGAGCGTCCCGCCCAGCAGTACCCGTGTCGGTATACCGTAACTGCTGATAACCACACCGGTATACATAACGCGGGGCTCCAATACCACAGACGCCAACTGTTTTGCCTTTCCCTCTTCAACTTCAAAGGGTAAGGTCATTGCCGCAATACTGTCGTTTTCCGGTACCATCTCAAAGAGATAGTGTGCAGGAGGTAATGTTACTGCGTAGGAACCTTTACTGTCAGTCATAATCGTATCAACCGCAAGGGGCGGAGCAAGAGTATCGTCGGAAAGTTTATAAATGATTACATTCACTCCAGCTGCCGGCGCATTACCTGCATCCAGCACCACGCCGGAGACAATCGCAGCATTACCGGTTTCGGTAACGTCACCGGCGATATTGACGGCACAGTGCATGCCGGTGCCAAAAACCAGGACAACAATTAACAGGAGTATTTTCAGTGACCGCATAACACCTACTCCTCCGCAGGTTTGCTGACCGGAAAGAATTGAAAATTCAGTTGATACACCCGGTCCTCATTTACAGAATTTTTGGCGATATCCATGATTTCCTTGCGGAACTCCTGTATTCGTGCTTTAATCTTCCTGACATCACTCTTATTGATACCAAGTGTCAGAGCCGATATATCCCGCAGATCCCTGGAACACCGATCAAACGCATCCTCCGCCAGTTTGGATACCTGTTTATGATAATTCACGACATTCAATGAAGAGACTTCATCACCGGTTGAAAGTGCAGAGCTTACCTGGATCCATTTGCCATTTTCCAACTGCTTGATAAATCCGAGCTTTTTCAGCAGATTCACTGATTTTCTTGCTTCAGACGGCGATATTGACGGAAGGAGTGATTTTGCAAGAACGGTATAATCGTTCCCGAAAGCAATCTTACTCACCAGCGACCGAATTACCGGATGGTACCATCGGGTATAGTACTGATATTGCTCTTCAGTAATTTTAATTACTTTAAGACGCCGTTTTAATGCAATCATCTGTTTATAAAAGTTATTCTTCTCATCGCTGGATTTCGCCTGGGTGAATTGTACCATCAGCAGAAAATACTCAGTCTCTTTTTTCTTTAGTTTCAATACCTTGGCGACCTTCAGCGCACTATGCTTCGAAAGATTTTTGCTGCCTTTTATCAGATGCAGGAGCCACGAAGAAGAATTCATCCCGGCCTGCTTTGAAAAATCACGATACGTATAACCTTCAAAGGCCTTCTTCTCTTCGTAAAAATCGCGTAATAAGGTGCGGAAATTGGTATAGGAGAATATTTTTTTCATGTATTTCTATTTTTTTTAGTAAACTTGCATACCTCTATAATATATAGCTAAACACAAGTATTTTCAGCTAAAAATTAAAATTAAAGTGTTGAGATTTTTTTCAATAAAACTATATGGGTAAACATGAATGAGAGAATAATAATGTTTTATTTTGAAACAAACGCCACTTCGTTTTGCAGTGATGTTAAAAAAACATTCGTTCTACTAAGACGTTTTTTGATTATTAATTTTGCATTGTATGGTAGTATATATAATTATGATGAAGATAATAATACCTATGGCTTAAATTTCAAGCGCAACCGTAGTACATTGTGTATTTTTAAGCAGCGACAATGAAAATCCGGGAAGAAGATCGGGCAGTCGCATCCCGCTTAAGCGGGATGAGGAAAGTCCGGGCACCACAGGACAGGATACCTTGTGTTAAACAAGGGCACGAATCCGCATCAGCAGGTTCGTGAACGGAAAGTGCCATAGAAAAGAGACCACTCTGTGTCGCTTTGGCGGGATGGGGTGAGAAATGAAAAGGCGGGGTAAGAGCCCACCGTTCCAAGGGTAACTGAGGAAGCAGGTAAACCCTATCCGGTGCAAGACCAAGTAGGAAGAATCATTTTAATGTCATATTAAAATAGGAACGGTCCGTTTCTTTATTCTTCGGGTGGGTCGCGTAGATAAATGACTGCCTCTCCCGACTCTAATCGGGACAGACAGAACCCGGCTTACAGTTCTTCTTCCCATTTTTATTGTAACCGCTTTAAGGTATCGGTTCCAGCCAAAAGCGTGCGGGAATGATGTACAAAATGGTCGATAGTTAACAAGAACCAATGAAATCTCGTGATACAGTTGCAATTAATTTTCTGATATAGTACTATAAAAAAAAGTTTAACCTGGAATGTAATATAGAAAATGTATCAATATATCGATTCAAAAACAACATATAGTTTATATAGTTTATACATCCTATTGTTAACTGCTCTTATATCACCGATCTTCCCCCAGAAGATATCGGATTCCCTTTTAATAGATACCACCGAAGTCTATACCGAACCGCCCAGTATTATAAAAAAAATCATCATTGACGGCAACCATAGAACCAGGGCAAAAACCATTGTGCAGTACATGCAGATTGATTCGGGGGATATATATGATTCGGCCAAAATTCCCGAAGCCGAAGCGCGTCTGAGAAATTCCGGTTTGTTTAACCATGTAAAGATTCACCCTATTGTTAATGGCCCCCGAGCGATGCTGCTGGTGGTGGTTCGTGAAAATCGATATTTTACGATCAGCAGTATTGGCGGAGTTATTTACAATAAACGGTATGGGGAAAAAACTGATCGCATATGGATACAGGGATACGGCACCCTGCGTTTCAGTAATTTCCGTGGGAGAGATGAAGAGGTCGGTGTCTCAGCAAGTTTAATCAGGAACCGGTATGTTGGTATCTCATGGTATAAACCGTTCATAACCGTGCCCTGGTACATCTCACTTGGCACGAGAATCGGCAGCCAGCCGTCAGTAATCACTCCGTGGCATATCGAATTCTATAACTCATCATATCTCAAAGTCGGCAGAAAATTCAGCGACCACACCACTATCTATTCCCGGTTGAGCGGGAGATATTTACACTACGACTGGAAGGGTGACGAAGGAACTCTATATGTAAACGGCGTAGCCACGGAGCCTATTAATAAAACCGAACTCCTCGAACTCGGATACGGGTACAACAACAACTGGGTTCATTATGAAGACTCCGTCTATTTTAACAATAAAGAAAACAAGTGGGACACGCTCCACCTCGAATATAAATGGCTGTCAAATGATACTAATAAAATAAAAAGATATGAAGTACCCTTTTCAGACCTGCATATTTCACTCGTGTGGGTTATTGACAAAAGAGATAACTCCTATAATTCTCACCGCGGATTTTACAACTCATTTGCCGCAACAACTAATGCGCTGTACCCGTATAAGGATTTTAATTTAAAGGAAAAAGACCTTGTTTACCTGCAGCTTGCCAACGATTTCAGATTCTACCACAGAGGCATATGGGAAAGCAACACGGTAGCCTATCGCATACGGCCATTCGTTAGATTATTTGGAAAAGGCAACATTCACAGCGGGGTTTACATGGGTAATGAATATACGCTCCGCGGTTTTGATTCCGGCGCTTTTGGCGGATTCGGCTACAATCACCGTTTGCTCCTCTCCTGGGAGTACCGTTTCCATATTTTTAACCTTCCTGAATTAAATTTTCCCTGGCTGGCCTGGTATGACAACAGTCTGAATAAGTTTATTGTGCGTATTGATGGAGCGGTATTATTTGATTACGGGTATTTATGGAAAGATTTATTACACCCGCGCTCACCGGCTGAGGATCACCGTGTCGGCGCAGGAGCAGGTTTCGGTTTCCGATTTGTGTCTCCCTCTCTGAAAAGAAGTGTCTGTGCCGAGATGGTGTTTCCTGTTGTTTTTCCGGAGAACTATTTCAGCGAATACCGACCTGCATTGTATCTCTACCTCGATCTTCCCTTTTAGAGATTAGTCTTCACTCTTCCCGAACCGACTCTTAAATTTTCGCGGCTTCTTCCATTCCATCGGCTCAGACGGTGTGTATTCGGGATACCGCTGCAGCATATCTTCCAGCTCGTTACGGATAAAATTAATATCCAGGTCATTCTGTGGATCCAGATTGAGATACCGGTTTGCCCAGGCAATAGCAGAGTCCGGTTTATCCAGGTAGAAGCGATACAGATAGGCAAAATTTTTAGCCACGGCCGGGTCATCCGGCGCCATGACATAGGCATTTCGCAATTCCCGCTCAGCAAGATCCAGACGCCTCATCTGCGTATAAGTAACGCCAAGATTCAATAAAGCATTGACATGTTTTTTCTTTTTACGCAACACCTCGAGAAACTCGGTCTCAGCACGGGAATACCACCCTTTTTCCATATACAGTTGACCGAGTAAATAGTGTGCTTCTGTATTTTCGGGGTCGAGTTTCAACGCCTTTTTGAAACAGCGCAGCGCCTTCTCCGCTTCAACAGATTTCAGCCAGTTCGACTCATCCGTACCGTAATCGCGCCAGCGGGATCTTTTTTCACGCTCCAGGGCCAGTGAAAACCATATTCTTCCTTTCTCGACCAGGAGCGCCGGCTTATCTTCCTTACCATTCTCCGCCTTCTCAATGACCGCAAGCGCCTCAGCATATTTTTTCTTCTGTAATAAGCGCTCTGCGTTTTTTAGTGACGGCGACCATACCCGGGTAATACGATGAACGACCAGTAATCCGAGCAGTAGGAAAAAAGCGGCTGTAATACCGCTGATAAGAATTACCGGGAATGAGAGCCCCCGCGAGTTCATGGATTTCCGTGCTTTCATTAGTAACGAATCTCAAGTCGCGAAACATCAGCAAGAAGGATACGGTACGGTCCCCCTTCCGATTCTCCTTCCAAGTAATGGTTAACCGCCACGTAAACCCTGGTGTCTCTGTTTTTAAGTGAACCGATAGTCGTACCGTTCCGTAATACAACCTCAACCCGATAGTACAGTTCCCTGTTATACGTAGTGGTAATATCGTTTTCAATTCGTAAGCATTTTATTTCCTTCAATGCCACCTCGTGAACCGCATTACCGTCATAAATCGATAATGTGCCTGAATCGGCGAGCTGCAGTTTGGAAACGGATGTCGTGTTTTTATCAAAATCAGTTACTTTCCCACCGGCCGCACAGCCACTTATCACAGCAGCCGTATATACAGCCAAAAGAAGGAAACCGATCTTTCTACTTATCATGAAACCGCATCCTTATGATCAGCGATAAAAGCCCCTTCGGAATCATATATTTTAATCAACCGATCAATTCCGACCATTCTCAGTACCTCTTTAACCTGACTCTCTTCAGCAATGATATAAATGGAGCCGTTGTTCTCCTGCACATCGCACAAACAATGGATAAAAATGCCGATTCCCGAACTGTCAAGATATGTCGTTCGTTCAAGATTGAATACAAAATCATGACACCCGCCGTCTATAAAACGAGATATAGTATCATCAAGTACTTTAGTGCTCACCTCCGGGGTAATGTTACCAATGATATGAATCATCTTGAAACGGCCTTTGTCTTCAACTTCATACTGCATCACATTCATCCTTTCCTGATAGAAATCGTTCTTTGGTTAATCCGTCACCGTTACAGGTTTCACCGTAAAGAATATACAACATGATTTTGCATTAACTAAAAACGATCTGTCTTTATTTATTTTTATCCGCACCATTCTCCTGTTCTGCATGATCGATATCCCGCTCAAAAAAAAGATGGATATGTCCCAGACTGTCCTCAATAAAGGAATCACTCAAGCGCCATCCCTTTCGAATCATATCTGCCGAGATTTGCTCCACCTCATCGAATATTACTCTGGCATCCCGTGAAAAACCGACTTCTATTATCCGCTCAGTACACTCTTTCACTACCAGTTATCCTCTTCCCTGACAGGAATAAACTCCGGGAGCAGCATAAAAAGGGTTTGTATGCCTTTCATGATGAATGCAGCATCGCTAACTTCCGGATCCATTTCATATCCCGATGACTGCCCGCGCCATATAATTTCTATTTTCTTACTGTCCCAGAGCTCGGCTTCAAGATCCGCCTTCCGCTTGACAATATCATCAAAGGAATTAATCCGAACGCCGGTAGTGACTCGAATGGTGAGGAGATAGCGTCCCGGTATGCCATTCCAGACTGTATCAAGCGCATTCAATGCAAGGATATCATTTTTTATAAGGGCCATATAGAAACTATCCAGGTGTTCCCTGCCATATTTCAAAATAAGTTTTTCCTCAAAATCCTTCCGGAACAATACACGAACAGCTCCCTGATCGTGAATGAGCGCCTTTGTAAATCTTTCCGGAGCCAGCGATTGACCGGTATCAAACCTGTTATCAATTATCAGGGGCAGAACAACAACATCACGACCGGTTGCCCGGTCAGTAACTGCAAGCTGTTTATTTGAATAAAGAAGTTTTCCCTGCCATTCCCCTGATTGAGAAGCGCAGGTGAGCAGCATGCAGAAAACACACCATACGCCTGTCAGGATAAAATAATTCCCCCCGTTCATTACCTCTTTTACCGTCTTATTCATAATAAAACACGCAATAATAATCATGACAAACAGTATGATAAAAAAGTCACCTGCAATTCCGATACCTGTCTTTATTATCAAATGAATGCCGTGTATTTTCAACAGGTTAGATAAAAAAAATATTCTCCTGAATGGGAATGACAAATTATCAAAAGTAAATCAATCGCGGATTTTTTTCAAACGGGCGGCAAACATCCCGTCCCCGGCATGTTCATGCGGTGTAATAAACAGATAACCGTTATCATCAATGAAAGTTTCCTTAACCGGATCGTACGGCTTTTCCAGAATAAAATTCGGCTGTTTCCTGAGAAAATCCTCTATCTGCAACTGGTTTTCTTCCGGTTCAAGTGAACAGGTGGCATACACCAGAACTCCCTGTGGTACAATAAAAGGAGCCACACGGTCAAGCAGCTCAGCCTGGAGCACCGTACACTGCTGTATATCCCGCTCACTTTTCAGCCATCGTGCTTCAGGGTGACGATGCATCACGCCGGTACCGCTGCAGGGTGCATCGAGGAGTACCTTATCAAAGGAACCTGTGAAGGGTAAATTTCTGCCGTCACTAAGAATGGGAAATACATTGGCAAATCCCATACGTGTGACTGTTTCCTGTACTTTCAGCATTCGATTGAAACGAATATCACCGGCACACACCGCGCCGGTATTACCGCACAATTCAGCTATGAGCGTTGCTTTGCCGCCCGGGGCAGCGCATACATCAAGCACCTTATCCCCTTTTTTAATGTCAAGCAATGCGACCACCCATCCTGAGGACTCTGCCTGTACTGTGCACCACCCTTCTCTGAATAGGCCTATCTGATCGGGAAACAGTGATTTCTTCAGACGGTAATACAGATTTTTATACCCGCTTCCACCACCGGAAACATCACAAATCGCGCTGGCCTCAGTTTCAAACTGCTGACGCGACAACCCCTTTATCCTCCGTCTGAGATATATACCCGGACGGGTATTGTTAAATTCAAGTAATTTTTTGGTATTACTCAAACCGAAATGGTTCAACCATCTCTTTACCAGCCACAGAGGATGAGAATAGGTTATAGACAACCGTTCAGGAAGTTGGTCGGCGGAGGAAGGTTTCGGCAGTCGTTTTTTCTGTGCAATGATCTTTCGCAGTACCGCATTTATAACCCCCGCTAAATGACGGGTTGTCTTTTTAGTTTTGGCAAGCTGAACCGATTCGTTTACCGCCGCATAATCGGGTATCTTCGAAAGGTAAACAATCTGATACATACCTATCCGGAGAATATTCATGAGTCGACTTTTTTTCTCGAAACGCTTCTCGTGGAGAAAATGCCGGAGTGAATAGTCGAGATAGAGTTTATGACGCATAACACCATACACTATTTCAAACACAAGACGCTTATCACGGTGGTCAAGCTTGTACAGAAAAAATTCTCTCTCTATCACCGCATCAAAACCGGAGGAATCCCTATCGAAATGCTCCAGAATCGCTAAAGCACAGCGTCGCACTTTCATCCCAGTTTCATTCCTTTTTGAATAACAGTACCGTTGAGAAATGCTTTGACAGACATACTTCTTTTCCCCTCAGGCTTCACATTCAGAACACGTAAACGGCTCCCGCGGCATGCCACCTCAAACCAGTCCGGCGTTACTTCACAAATAGTACCAACATCCATACCGGATGATTCTGCAATGGGAATAGCCCACTCGATACCCAATTGTTTGCCCTGAAAAAAGGTCTTGGTCCCGGGGAATGGTTTAAAAGCACGAATCTTATTAAAAAGGACGACAGCTGGATTATCCCACTCAAGCAGAGATTCCTGCTTTGAAAGTTTCGGCGCACGCGTTGCTGATGCGTTGTCCTGCTCAAGATAGCGCACAGTGTTGTGTTGCAGGTCCCTGCACGCCTCCAGCAATGCTTCGGCGCCAAGTATACTCAGGCGGGCATTTAGCTCCGGGGTAGTCTCCTGCTCACCGATGGTCAGTGCCTTTTGACAGATTATTTTACCTGTATCTATCCCTTTATTGATTCGGAAAACAGATACGCCGGTCTCTGTCTCACCGGCTTCAATTGCCCGTTGAATTGGTGCCGGCCCTCTGAATCTTGGCAATAATGAAGCATGTACATTAATAGTACCCAATGGAGGAATTGAAAATACCTCTTCAGGTAGTATCTTATAGGCAATTACCACATAAAGATCGGCATCAAGGTCTACCAGTGCCTTAAGGAAACCGCTGTCCCTGAGGTTTTCAGGAGTAAGAATCGGTTGCAGATTATGCTCCTGTGCATACCGGGCAACCGATGATTCTTCTATTTTTAGCCACCTTCCCCTGGCTCTCGGTGGTGTGGTTACTATACCGGATATGGTATTTTGTTCACTCATAAGCCTCTCAAGAGCCGGAATGCCGAAATCAGCCGTACCCATATAGACAATTTTCATTGCAGGTTCTCCGTAGTCTAATAGTATTGATGTTTTATAACTTATTTAAAATCAAATTAATAATAAGATATCATCCCCGGTAATAAATGCATATCCACTCAAAATGATGATTAAAAAAATACAATATGTCTGCCGGATTTGCTTTTAATTCGTCCATTAGGTAAATTTTATGTATAGATTGTAGTATGAGGGGTTCCATAATAAACCGTGGTGATACGTAAACTAATACGTTATTCCATAAAAATGTGTTTTCACTCGAAAACGAATCGATGCAGATTCAAAATGTAATTTTATATTATTCAATACGTTAATACTACTTACTCATATTAAAAAAGAATTGGAGTTACCCTATGGCTGAAACATTTACACCAGCCGAAACTTTACAGATTTATTGCAGGTTTTGTAAAAAAACACTTCCCGCCCAGCTGGAGCGAAGCATCGCAGGAAGCGGCAGAGTTGTTGACAGGGATTCAACTTTTGAGTACATCTGCTCACGCTGTCACCGACCACACTGTTTTTGCGGTAATGATATAATCCCGATTACCGAATCCGACACTGAATCTGATGAAGAAACATCTGAACAGGAACCGCGAGAATACAAGATATCCGACCATTTTCTTGTCGGCGAAAAAATCACTCATCCATCCTATGAGTGCATTGGTACGATTGTCGGGAAAGATCCGGGCAGCCCCAATAGGCTTCTGGTAAAATTTGAAAAAACTATTGCCACGCTTGTCGAGGATATCAACTAAACAGTGTCCGTCAGAAAAATACCTGATTTGTCATTTCGACCGGAGGGAAAAATGACAAATTTTCTATTTTGGGGACATGCAATAACGATTAAATCAGTGGTTGATAGGAAGGATATTATTATTCATCTCACCCTGAGTTTTAATTCCTACGATTAAAATCCTAACAACAGGGTAAGTGCAAAGCTGGGAGCCAGTCTGTCTACACGGAAATTAAGAGCCAAGTCAAGATTGACATCGACTTCTTTTATATCAGCTTTCACACCTGCACCGGCACTGAACAGAGACCAATTTGTTTTTTGATATGATTGATCAAATTTGCCGTTTTTTATCATAGCGAAAAATTCTTCAAGATCGCTCTGGCTGAATACATAGCCACCGCGGATAAAAAACATCTGTTTATAGATATTCAATTCGAGTCCCAGTTTATACTGCAGATAGTCATCTATTGACTTTTCAAGGTCGAACGCGGTTCGTACCGAAGGAAAATTTTTAAATACATAGGACATTCCAACGATTAAAGAAAGGGGCAGAGTGGTTTTCTCGATATCCTCGGAATAGCTTGATCGAATAAAGCCGACATTCTGCACCAAGAGTCCATAGATTAGCCTTGAAGACTTGGTCCGGTACTGTAAACCCATATCTACAGCGAAGCCATCAGCGGAGGCGCGGGGAATATCGATACCAATACCTTCACTCAATCTGTCATAAATACCTTTTACCGTTGCACCATACGACAGTGATTCAAATATTTTTTTAGACCATGTAACACTGGCAGCGATTGAATAGGGGTTAATGGTACCGTCAATTGTACTCCCATTTTCATCAAAAAGGTTATCAGTAAACACTCCATACGATACATACATGATATTTACTGCCCACATCCCTTTCGCCTCTCTCGGCCAGGCGAATCCGAGCGCACCTCCCCGGACATCCAGCATAACCGGTTTATAAGATATAAGTGCCTGCATCGTGTTGCCAAATCCTAATGCTGCCGGATTTGACAGCGCCCCGTATAAATCATTTGGCATCCCGACACTCGCACCGCCCATGGCAAGTGCCCGTGCTTCATAGCCAAGTTTTAAAAAGGGGAAAAAAGATTTGCCGGCCTTAGCATGGATACCATTATAATCATAATCGCCATACACGATCATACCGGTAAAACAGATCGCCATAAGTATAAAAAAACAATTCTTCATAATACTGCGTAATGGGTTGTATTACCCTATCTTTGTATTTCCATCTCATCAAATACTAAAGAAAAATAGTTCTTTCCCTCAGATTCAAAGTAAATTTCTTTACATAAACCATCTCGGACAGAAGAATATTCGATTCGCCACGAAATTCCTTTATTGGTATAATATAAAATTTTCCGTACCTTTTTAGTACTTCTTGAACTCCTCACGACAACTGTTATTGAATCAGCCTGCCATATATATTCCACGTGTCTTCTTTTACGTTTCTGTTTGGACGGCTGCGAGTCAAATATATCATACCGTATAATTCTTCCAGTTAGAATACGGATAAGATCATTAAAAATGAAAGGATATTGGGTAAAAAAAGGAACGGTAGACACGGTTTCCGCAGTGCTGATTTTATAATCACGATCGTCAATGGTAATAAGTGCGCTGTCTCCGTCTGAAGAAATAGCGGCAATGGTCTGCGCAAACGGCGTGTAGAATTCACCGGTAAAGTGATTATACTCTTTCACGGAAACGGCCAGTTTCCCCCGATACCGCTCACCATGAAAAGAAAATGCAATATCCCCGAAACCTTTCATCGCTTCTACGGAATCAACAAAAATCCGGGATATAGTATGGTAGTTATCCTGTACAATCAATCGGCGGGTAGCGGTACAGGAAACAAGAGTTACAGTAAGGCAACTGATCAGGAAACTACTTACAAAAAAAGTACGAATGGAAAGGGACGTGGCGCTTTGTTCCTCCGGAGCGCTGCCGGCTGCCGCGTTACCGTTTTTATTATTGAGATTCATCAACGACAGGGGTATCTCCCGTTTTCTTCCTTAGGTTATACAGGTTATCAATTCGCTGTTGTAAAACATCCTTGTTCTCCGCCCCCAGTTCAATGCTTTTCAAATAAGCTTCTATAGCTCGTTGACTATCCCCTTTTTTAGCACGGATATCACCGAGGTGCTCATAGATAATCGGGTCATCCTGAATATACTGCATTGCTTCAAGAATATATTTTTCAGCTTTTTCAAGATTACCCATCTTATAAAAAATCCACCCGTATGAATCAAGGTATGCACCGTTTTCCGGCTTCTTTTCCAAGGCCATTTCAAGAAGCGCTTTGGCACTGTCAAGATGTTTACCCTGTTCCGCCCACATATAGCCGAGATAATTAGCGGCAGCATCGTCGTCGGGCCTCAGTTTGAGGACTCTTCTGAAAGCATCAACCGCTTTTTTTATATTGCCGGTACGCTCATAGGCGCTACCCAGCTCAAACCATACAGTTGGATCGGAATTGTTAAATGTCAACGCTTTACGCAGTATCTCTATCGCTTCCCTGAACTGCTTCCTGATATTCAGCGTATAGCCGTACATCCGCCATGCGGGGGCAGATTCCGGCGCCCGTTCGGTGAATCGTCTGGCACGCTCTAATGCCCTGTCCCACTGTTCCTGCTGTAATGCAAGATAGCATAAATGAAGCCACGCATCTACATAGGTATCTTTTAACGCAATACATTTCTGGAATTCCATCTCGGCAAGAGCAAGCCGGTCATCCGCCGCAAATACCAGCCCGAGGTAATAATGCAGTTCATAATCATCAACATTTTCCGTAAGCAACTCCTGCAGGATTTCCTCCGCCTCTGCATACTGCTTGTTGTAATAATACAACATAGCAAGAGTTCTTCGATGATAAAAACGGGAAAGATAATCATTTTCGCCCATTTTTTCGTAATAATTGATTGCCTCCGGATATTCACCACGGGAAATATGAATCTGGGCTATACTGTTCATTGCCTCAGAATTGGTGGAATCAAGTACCAAAGCAGTCTTAAAAAAAGTAATTGCCGAAGCGGTATCTTTTTTTAACAAGCGTAAAAGTCCGAGACCGTTAAGCACTTCCGTTTTATTTTCAAATGTGCTTTCCAGATACACGTAAAGACTCTCAGCAGAATCATACATCTGTTCACGGATATAGAGATTGGCGAGTTTCAGTCCCAGTTCAAGCGAATGGGGATTTTCCTGAAAAAAAATGGTATAGTGGGTGATTGCTTTTTTATATTCATTAAGACGCTCATACAGATATCCCAGCGTCCCCCGTTCCGTTTCCGATAAGTCGGAAACCAGCTCCAGAGCCTCAGCCGCTTTTCGATACTGTTGCATCTCAATATAGAGATTAGCCACTGTCCGCTTCTCAAAATCGGTCAGTTCTTCAACCTTCTTCTGCCCTTTTATAAGAATCAGTGCCTGTTTCAATTTCCGTGAGAGTATATACTTTTTCACCAACAGATTTCGTAGTACCTTTGATTCCGGATCAAGTTCATAGGCGAGTTCATAAAAATGCTCAGCCATCTGAACCAGGCCGCGACGCTCATAATCCCGTGCCTTAATGAAATAATTCTGTGCACGCTCAAGGGCGAGTTCACGGCGGCTATACTCAGGTATCGGATGGATGAGAGGAAACTTTCTTGCAGCACAACCGAATAAAAACGGCACGCTCCAGAGAATAAAAAGAAATTTGCGTGAAGCGAGATTCATAAAAATACCATACTGTTTATTTACGTAATTAAAGACTTGTCACGATAATAATCTGTTACCGTAGCCACCGGTTGAGAAAAGAGAGAACGGTGTCCTACATGGATGCTGAAACAATTAAATTCACACGACTTTCAAGAGGTGCGTTTTTACCGGGAGATATTGATTGCGATATAACCGATCCCGGCTGTGCCGTCGGATTTACTTTATATTCAATTTTACCGACAAACAACCCGTTCTCTTCCAGTGCCTGCTTCGCTTCAGAAAGTCTTTCACCAATGACATTGGGTACTACGGCATGAGTTGGCCTCGGTCCTTTTGACAGGGTGATTTCAACGGGTATTTCCCTGGAGATGACGGTGCCCCGTCCCGGTTTTGTCGATACAATCACATCTTTATCATAATGCTCACTGTACGCCTTGCAAACTTTAACATTTCTAAAACCTGCTTTCCGCAAGACCTTCTTCCCGATACGCTCAGTCATATTCCTGACATCGGGTATGGTGTCTACTTCACGACCTTTACTTACAATAACAAATACATGTCGCCCCTTCTTTACCTTTTCCTCCGGCTGTGGGCGTTGACTGATAATAACCCCATTCTCGAGTGAATCATTATATTCGTAGGATTGCACCTGTAAACGAAGGCCTACATTATAGAGGGCCTGCCTTCCTTCCTCCCACCGCATATCAACGATAGTTGGTACTTTAACAACCCCCCGATTACTCACCCCGGTAATATTAGGCATAACGTACCGATCAACAAGAAGGATACCCACAATACCGCCCACTATCATCAAGAGAAATGCAAGCGGTAAAATAACCGTCCAGAACCTTTTAACCGGAATACTAATCGTATAACTTTTCTTCATTTAATACAACCAACCTTTTACGATCTGTGGAAATATAATGTTTTTTCCTGAGCTGCGAAAGTACCCGTGATACCGTCTCACGGCTGGTACCCGCCATTTCCGCGATTATTTTATGGGTGGGAGGATTCTGAATGACAATAATATCACCCATCCGCTCACCATGCTCCCTGGCAAGCTGTAGAATGACATCAGCTATTCTTCCATATACACTCATCATTGATAACGTATTTATATGTTTATTCGAGCGTCTGAGACGACGCGACATGGTGATGAGCATCTGCAGAGTAATCTTGGGGAATTTCTCGAGAATCTCCAGCAACTGTCTGCGATAGAGCATAAATAATTCACATTCCTGCGCAGCAACTACCGAAGCACTCCGCGGTTCACCGTCGAGTATAGACATCTCCCCGAAAAAATCACCCCGCTGCAGTGTGGCCAGAATAGTCTGTTTTCCCTCGGTAGTCAATACCGTTACATGTACCTTCCCGCTTAAAATAATGAAGAATGTCCGACTTTCATTATCATCCTCATGGACAATAACCTCATTCGCCGAGAACTTGCGATGAATCATTACTTTACATATAGCATTATACTCCCTGCGTGAAAGTCCTTGAAACAAAGGTACTTTCATGGCAAAACTGTGTACTTCCTGTGTATCCATCCTTCTCATTTACTGTCTCCTGCAAGAGTACTAAGACGTTGAATCCGTTCAAGGGCTCTTTTCCCGAACCTGCCCTGTTCACCGTCGGAATTGACAATTTTACGATAGAGCGATATCGCTTTTGTATATTCTCCCTGTCGTTCATAGAGTCGAGCAGCTTCAAATTCCGCCGTCACACCCCACTTTCCTATCCCAGAATAAAGATACGGTACTTTCAGGTATTCTGCAATAGCTTTCGAATAGTCACCCAATTTTGCATAACAGGTACCAAGCCAGTAGAGTATTTCCGGTTTATCCTCTTTTTTGGGATTTTCATTGGCTTTTTTAAACTGTTCAAAAGCCTCTTCAATACGGGACGCCTGAATCAGGCAGAATCCGAGTTTTAAATGATAGGATGAGAGGTGAATCTGATCAGCATAATCATTGAGAATAATTGAATAATATCGCGCTGCATCGAGCCATGATGACGTTTTCTGATAGGCGACTGCTGCATTATTTGCCGCACGGAATCTTGTTTTTGAATCGACTTTTTCCTCCGTTATTACCTTGCCGAAATTTTCCGCCGCACGGATATAATCATTCTGTCCGTAAAAAATCATACCAATCTTGAAATAGGCCAGGGGGACAAATTCGCTGGTGGGATACTCGACGGGAAATTTATGAAAAAGATCGAGCGCCACCTCCATCTTATTTTCATAATAACTTGCCAGGGCAATCTGGTATGCCGCATCATCAGCCCGGTCACTACTCTCGAATTTCTGCAGGATATACTTAAACCGGTTGACCGCCTTTTCATATTCCTTTTTAACCAACAGATGAGTACCTTCATAATAAATAATTTCCGCAATATTATTACGGTAGCGCTCCCCGTAACGATCTTTAAATCTTTTAATACGCTTATCCGCTTTCTTCCCCTTATCATCCATGATCATTGCTGTGATATGTTTTGTCAGGATCACAACACTATCCTTCTGTGTTTCTGCATAGGGCAGCGCCTTGTCAAAGGATTCAGCCGCTTCATCATAAATCCGATTATCAAAGTAGATATTTCCCATCCGTCGTAAAACCTCAAACCGTTTGGGAATTTCTTTTACATTCAACACCTCTTTATAATGATTTAACGCTTCATACGTGTTTTTATCTTCCTCTGCAATGCGGGCAAGCTCATAATGGATATCCGCCAGTATCTCTTCAGGCAGTTTCTTTTCAAGAAGGTCATTGAATATCGCAATAGCTTCTTCACGATCGTCAAGCTGAAAGAGGCACTTGGAAATACCATACCGCGCCTGCAGAGCATATTCGCCGTCAGGATAATTCTGCAGATACAGACGGTAGTTATTGAGTGACTCAAAAATTTTTCCAGTCTTGCGCTCAGCTAACGCCAATTCATAACGTGATCGCTCCGCAAAGCTGCTGAACGGATAGCGATACAGAACCTGCTTGAATATATCACCCGCCTTCTCATAGTCCTGTTTCTTTCGGGCAAGGATTCCCTGAATGTAGTATATCTCGGCATCATATTTGGAATTGGGAAAACGTTCGACAAACTGTGTTATTGCGCGTGCTGTTGAGTCAAGTTCATTGAGGGTAAGATAATTACGAGCCAGTCCCAGTAATGCCGGTGCGGCATACTGACTGCCCGGGAAACGGTTTACAATTTCGCCATAAGCCTGCACCGCCTTCTTACTGAATTTTTCATCAACGTTAACAGACTGTTTCTCATAATGTCGGGCAATATTCATGTAAACATCAGGCAGATAGGTGCTTGACTTATATTTCGTAATAAACAGCTCATATTCACTGATATTGGGAGCCGTCAGCATCATCAAACTATACGCCGCTTCATCGGCGAAAGGCAATGTCCCGTAACGCTTTATTATCTCCTCATACTGCTGTACCGCAAGCTCTTTAAAATGGGCAGCCATCTCAGGATTACCTTCATAGGTCGCCTTTTCGTGAAGCTTCCGGTAGATATGGGCTCTTTTTATCTTAATGCCGGCGGCAATAGAGTCGCTCTGTGCCGAATCCAGCGTTTCAATAGTCTTAAAAATATCCAGAGCTTTGGTATATTCTTTTAAATAGTCGCTGTAAATTTCGGCTGTCGCATAGAGTCTTTCAAAACGGGTTATCTCTGTCTGATCCTTTTGCAGTAAATCAGTTAGATAATAAACCGCCGTTTCCGCATCTTTTATCAGGAAGGTGCGAATATAAGCAGCCTGTTGACGAGCCTTTCCAACCAGTTCAGTATCACCACCGACTTCAGATATATATTCATAATTCCTGACTGCACTTCTGTACTCTTTTAAAGCTTCCTGGCATTGTGCCAGCGCATACACTGCACGCTGATAATACTTGCTTCCCGGATAGAGCTTCAGAATATTCTCATACTCGCGTATTGCAGAGCCGTAACGATTATATTTTTCCTGATAAATTTTTCCGATACGATAGAGAATACGATCCTTATCTTTCCTTTTGGGAAATTGCAGGTAACGGCGATAGGCGGCAATAGCACTGGGATAAAGACCTTTATTGTAATAGATCTCGCCTATTTTTAATACCGCCCGGACTGAAAATTCGCCCGTGGTATCATGTAATTCTATATTCCTGAGATTCTCAATGGCTTTGGGGAAATCACCCTTACCAACGAGGCATTCCGCCAGACGGTATTGAATTTTAAACCGGTTAATATCCTCGCGGTATTCACTGAGCAGCCGTTGATAGAGAGCAATAGACTGATCGCACAAATGAGCGCGACGGCCGTTATCAGCCCAGGCAAGTAAAAAAGCTGATGACGGTTTTTCGGATTTTTCGGTATATATCTGTTCAAGTTTTTTAAATATTTTATCTGCCTCCACAAATTTCTTCTGCATAGTCAAAATACCGAGGTATTCTTTATAGGCATCTTCTATTTCAGGAAACGTTACCGCAGCAATTTTAATCATCCGGCTAAACCGCTTTTCCGCCTCCTCAAATTTCTGCATACGCTTCCATAACAACGCGGAATAATAATGTACCCGTACAAGAAATTTTTTATCCGACTTCCATTGCTTCTCCGCTTTCGCCAGCATTTCTTCAGCAAGAGAATACTCTTTTCTGTCAATATATAGTTTTGCACAGGCCAGTGATGCCTGCTTCGCATTCTCTGTCTTGGGAAACCGCGAAACATACAATGCATACAATTCAACCGCACGATCACTGTTTTTGTCAGCTTCAGCACAACTGGCCGCCTCGAAGAGCGCCATGCGGGCGCGAGCACTTCCGACAAACCTGCTCCATACCGAAAAGAACCAGTCAGCCGCCTCTTTATAATCGCCTATTTCCTTACGCATCGTTCCTGCAAGGAACATGGCCTCCATAATGTTCGTTTCACTGGGAAACAGGCGGATATATTCCTCGAAACCCTCAGCAGCCTCACGTTTATTATTCATTTTCAACTGACAGTAAGCACTCTTATAATAGGCAGCAGGATCATTTTCATGACTTCTTTTCATGGTTAGATATTTTTGATACTGCTCATATGACAGATTATACAGACTGTCATTGAAAAAACGTTCCGCGAGCTTGAACACCGATCTACTCTCATCGGCAAATAATGCCTGTGTATAGAACGCTAAACAAATAAATAGTATTCTACCTGCATGACGTATTAGATTCATGGGCATCCATTTCAGTCTATTAATGAGAACATGTGAACAATTCATTCGCATTACCAGATCCCTCCCCGCACTATCCGGCTTAATCGCTTTTATGGTTTATTAATGACGTAAGGAAAATAACAATTATTAAAGATATATTGTTCATCAATATATATCGAAAAATCAAGTAATAGAAAATAAATATTATGGATGGAGAATTCCAATTGGTATTAATTTTACCTTTTTTTACATCCCAACCGGCACTGGTTATAATATATATAGAAGAGTAACTATACCTTCACAGAGTACCTTTCCAATTATTCTGTAAAAACTTTTTTGTGAAGGAAAAAATGGAAGTGAAATCTTACTGGATTGTCGGATCAGGATGAATGATTTCATCATGAATCGTCGTCAATTCCTGTTCATGCTCTTCAGCCGGTTCATCTTTAAAAAATATAAGGATACCGGCTAACGCGCTGATTCCAACACCACCGCCAATCAAAGAAAAGAGCAGAGCCTTGTTGCCGCCTTCATCCTGTACCAGTTCCTTCTGCTTTTCAGGATCAGTTGACCAGCGGAAGGAGAAAGAAATAACACTGTATTCATCCTTCACTGTAATTTCAGGAACCGCGTCAAAGAAAAATGAGACTTTAAGAATATCATGCCATTCAGGATTTAAACCAACTACTTCTCTGTTCGCATCAACTTTTTCCGTTTCAGTCCTGAATCCCTGAATAGGCGGTTCCTTTGCCTGCGGAATCGGGGAAGGTCCCAGTACAACATCATTAAATTCAAAAACGATAGTTTTTTGCTTTACCTTTGCCTCATAAAAATAGCTTGTCGGCTTGTCTCTGAAAATAAAATAACAGGTAATAATGTTTTCATCAGGAGTATCACCAGGCTCTTTGCTGAGCTGAATTCCTTCAAGTACTGCATTCTGGACTAAACTCTTACGCCGATCCGTTACCATTCCCGGTTCCGAGAGTTCCAGAGTACCCCCCTCACTTCCCGTTGCAGGAGGAGTTATTTCGGGTGTGGTCTGATCAATTGTTTCATCGGTGGTAATGACCGCATCTTCAGTTATTTCCGGACCGAAAAGACTTTCAGAGCTCTCCTCCTCAGTGTTACCGACCGTATCTTCATCAAAAAGTGTTTCGGAGGGAATCTCAGGATCGGGTGTCGTTACTTCTTCAGTTGGTGTTTCCGCTTCAGTAGTACCACTCTCCTCTGTAGTCTCTCCAGAAAAAAGGTCTTCTTCCGACATATCATCAAATTGTGCATATACCGGGGTAGTTACCGCCACGGGAAACCATAAAATAAGGAACCACGCAATTGTCCTAAAAAGTTTCTTTTTCATAATTCTTTTCCGTATATCCTTCAATTTTTCACTATCAAATCAAGTATGTGTAAATATATCATGTAAAAATGCTGTTATAACGAAGAAATATAAAATAAATCATCCTTTATAGTCTATATATTATTAATATCCCTTTTTTGCACACAAGTCAATAGTTTTTTAAAATCTGCAGCTCCTCACCAGAATCATTCTTCTAATATAACCGACGCAACACAGTACTTTTTTTCATGGCTTATTGACATGTGAATCATATTTATCTTCTCTTTTTCCAATGACTTACGTAAAATATCAGAGCAGATTTGAACATTCGGTCTTCCCCGCTCTCCTCTGAGAATTTCAATACTTTTCCATGATGAATATTTTTGACATGGAGCGGGTAATGCCTTGTAAAAAGCCTCCTTAACAGCCCACCTTCCGGCAAAATGAGTCGCCGGATTTGCCATTCTACCACAATACTCTATTTCAGCCGGTGTAAATACCTTCTCTAGAAAATGTGAGGTATATTTCTCAATAAGCCTCTCAATCCTGCTGACTTGGACAATATCAGTACCAAAACCACTTATCATTCCCAACCGATATCTTCCTCTGAAGAATCCTCATCAGTCGTTTCCTCTATATCATCCGAAGAATCCACTGTGTCGTCAGTACTCTCATCGGAATTCATATTGCTTCCCTGAGGTGTTTCAACCGTCTCTTCAGTAGTTTCTTCAGGGAAAGCAGGTTCTTCTTCAACTACAGGCGCCGGCTCGACAGGCACGGGGGATGGCGCCGGTACAGCCGTTTCCTGTGTCAGTGCAGTCTGCTTCGGTGCCGGAGTAGTCTGCGGTTTCGGGACAGGTGGTTTTCTCAC
>CAZIYW010000031.1:0-44306 GCA_964543525.1 uncultured Fibrobacterota bacterium
TTAAAGGAAATGAACTAACAGGATATGGAACCTACAGGACATGCGCCCTTATTTTGTAATTATGTTCTTGTACACTTTTCACTCCTGGAATAATGATTGATATAGAAAAATAATCATTATTTGTTCAATATCAAAAAATTACTCATTAGATGTATCGTAATAAGTCCGATAATTACCATCAAATTTACTGACACCGTCGACCCGAGTTCCAAACCATTTGAAGAGTAAGGCGCATAAACCCCGGCCGTCTCTATTTATCCAGTCCAGGCCATTCTATTTTCTTCTTCTACAAATAATCCGGCACGCTAACCTGTCAGAAACCACATTTTATTGACAATTAGTGATCAGTTGATTAAAAGAATGGTATTTAACAGAAATTGAATGCGTAGCGGGGCCTGAAAATTATTCGTAATAGTAATTGATTTTACAAAAATGAAATTTCAGGTAGAGCACAGGGAAACTGCCGGTGACTGTAATCACATCGGTGAGGGATTTACTATATTTATGAGCGAGCATGAAGATGAAGTTAAAAAGATTAAACGCTGTAACGCTTAACAGACAGAAATCAGCAACTGCACTGCGGCTACAAACCTTTTAAGGCACTGTTACCACTATGTTCAGTCCTTTTATCACCGCAATACGTACCCTGACAATCATTCCGATTCCCGGAAAAGATGCCGAATCGTTTCGCCGCAGTCTGCCTTTCTTTCCGGTTGTCGGATTTCTCCTTGCAGGTGTGGTCAGTCTGCTGGTTATGTGTGCGCACTATATTCATCTCAATAATCCTCTGCTCGTTGCAGTCGTTATTCTGCTTATTGAAACGTGGCTCACCGGTACGCTGCACCTTGACGGGCTTGGCGATGTTGCCGATGCATTCGGTTCACGAAAGTCCGGAGACGAAATGATCACTGTCATGAAAGATTCGCGCATGGGCGCTTTCGGTGTGTGCGCTATTTTATTTGCTATCCTGCTGAAAACAGTCTGCTGGTATGAGCTCCTGAAAATCAATATGGTTGCCGTCATTATGTTCAGCCTGATTGTCAGCAGAAGTATCCAGCCCCTTTTAATAACCTTTTTCCCGAAAGCCGGAAAGCAAAGCCTGCTGAATACCTTCAGTTCACACGGAACAGTGGTAAAGGCTGGTGTTATTGTCTCTTTTATTGCCACCGTGGCACTATGTTATTTATTCATACCATTGACCATGCTTGGTATATGCTCGATTTCTGCACTGGCTGCTGCATTTCTTTTTGCGCTCCGGTGTATACATAAAATCGGCGGGATAACCGGTGATTGTGTGGGAGCGGCTAATGAAATTGCAGAGGTTACAGTACTCTTTTCCGGAATTGTTGTATCAGGAATAGTATAACCAACAAACTTTAAAACTCCTTTTTTAATTGTCATATTGAGTTGCAAATGTTAGACTATAACTTTAATGTGTTGCATATTTGCAACTTTCAGTATTGAGAAAAAGTACCGGTTCTGTTTTTTCTATCTCAAATTAAATCAATGTGTTAATCTGGTTTATGTAGTTGTGGCACGTTATTTGTTGCTGTAAATTAACAAATTATCATGTACAGTTTCTAACTGAAAGATAAGACTAAAAACTAATGGGTTATTAATGTACAATAAAAAAAATAATACTGAAATAAATAAAAAGGGAGCGTTATGTCTTCACATTTAAAAAGGATTAGTTCGTATATTACCGGGATTCTGGAAAATTTTACCCTGGATGAACTCGTAGCCCGCATGTCTCCCCGTGAGGGAGGAGCGCAAAAAAAGGTTCCAACAGGTTATTCGGAAGAGCAGATGCTTCAGCGGCTCGATAGTAGCGGTCTGGATGAGACGGATCGGGAGAGTCTTGCCGATGATACAAGCCGCTCTCTTAATGAGGTATATTCTCACAACATTGAAAATTATATCGGTACGCTTAAAGTGCCGGTGGGGCTTGTCGGGCCGCTTCGGGTAAACGGACTGTTCGCACAGGGAGAATTTTTACTGCCCCTTGCAACGACGGAAGCTGCATTGGTGGCCTCCTGCAACCGCGGCGCAAATCTGATCACTGAAGCCGGCGGATGTACAGCCATGCTGGTAAATGAAGGCGTAAGCAGGGCGCCCGGTTTCATTTTCAATAATCTCAGGGAAGCGGGAGTATTTGTCGTATGGCTGGAAGGCTGCCTTGAAGAATTTAAGCGTGAAGTGAAAAAAACAACCGGCCATGGTGCATTGATTGATATGGCGGTTACTGTTGAAGGAAACCATGTATATCTAATTTTTGAATATCATACCGGTGATGCGTCGGGACAGAATATGGTTACCATTGCAACAGAGCAGATATGCACCTATATTCTTCAGAACACGCCTGTGCAGCCGAAAGCGTGGTTTGTTGAAGCCAATCTTTCCGGGGATAAAAAAGCCAGTTTCCAGTCGTATCAGGCGGTTCGCGGTAAAAAGGTGGCTGCTGAAGTGACCATTCCCGAAGCCCTGATAAAAAAATATCTCCACACAACTCCCGCAGAGCTTGCCGAGTACTGGCGTCTTTCAGCGATTGGCGGCTCTTTGAGCGGTACTATAGGCATGCAGGGACATTACGCAAACGGGCTGGCTGCGCTGTATCTTTCCTGCGGGCAGGATGTTGCCTGTGTGTCTGAATCCGCGATAGGAACCACCCGGCTTGAAATGACTGCGGCGGGCGATCTCTACGGGTCGGTTAATCTGCCTAACCTGATGGTTGGTACTGTCGGCGGCGGCACATCGCTGCCGTCACAACATGCCTGTCTGAACATTATGGGCCTGTACGGTGAAAACAAGGCGCGTGCGCTTGCTGAAGTTGTTACCGCACTGTGCCTTGCCGGTGAATTGTCGATCATGGGCGCTTTGTGTTCCGGTGATTTTACCAGAGCACACCGGGTGCTTGCCCGGAAACGAAAAAGAAAATAGTCGTTTCAGTCTATAAGGATTATTCGATGAACACTGTAACAGAAAAAAGGAAGCCGTTTTTTATCCGCTTCATACAGTACCAGAAAGAACGTTTTCCCTTTGTACAGCATGGCCCTCTTATCGTGGTATTTACCTTCTCCGCGGCTTCCTATTCCAGAATGTGCCGGGGTGACGCCGGGTTTGTAGCGTTGCCGCGATTTGGTATCGGCGTGGTGACCGCACTCTTCTTTTTCCTGCTGCTTCGTATCTGTGATGAGTTCAAGGATTTTGAAGACGACAACCGGTATCGGCCCTATCGGGCGGTCCCGCGCGGGCTGGTGTCTCTGAAAGAGCTGGCCGTACTGGGTGTATCGTTCCTGGTTATGATGGTGCTGCTCAACGGCTGGTACATGCCGGGGATGCTTGTCCCGTTCAGTCTGGTTATCCTCTACATGTTTCTGATGACCAGAGAGTTCTTTGTCCCGGTCTGGTTAAAGAAACATCCAATGACCTACATGGCTTCACACATGGTAATCATGCCGCTCATTGACGGATACACTACGGGACTGGACTGGCTTACCGCCGGTAACACGCCGCCGCGCGGTGTTGAGATTTTTCTCATTGTCTCCTTTTTCAACGGTATTGTTATTGAAGTGGGAAGAAAAATACGGGCACCGGAAGCGGAGGAAACCGGGGTGGAAACCTATTCGTCACTGTATGGCCCGGTTAAGGCGACCTGTCTCTGGTTCGGCAGTATGCTGGTGACGGGTATAACTGCTGCGATTGCCTGTACCTTTGTCGGATTCGGTATGCTCGGCACCTTTTTGCTTATTCCGACTTTTGTACTCTGTGCACTGCCCGGTATACTGTTTGTTGCTTCAGGGGAGCAGCGGTACGGAAAGACAATTGAAATTGCGGCCGGAGTATGGACAATTGGCATGTACCTGATTGTCGGGGCTACACCCATGATTATTCAGTTGACAAAAACCCTTTTAAAGATTACATAATGCTGGTTTATACACCTGATTCGGATCGAATGCCCAATGTTGCCGATGTAGGCGAAAAAGCTTTCAACCTCTCACGGCTGCATGAGCTGCAGGTGACGGTTCCCGGCTGGATGGCGGTTACTGCAGAGGCCTTTTCCTTCCATGTACCGGATGAAATAACTATGCGGGAACCACAGGAGGTCGCTGCATATATTGAGACATGCGAGATACAGCCCGGATTACAAAAGGAAATAGAGGATTGTGCCGGAAGGTATTTCTGGGATCAAACAAAGCTCTGCGCGGTACGGTCTTCCGCGGTAGGTGAGGATTCTGCGGAGCACTCTTTTGCCGGGCAGCTTGAATCCTTTCTGTATGTACCTTTTGGTGAAGTTTTCGGTACCATTAAAAAAGTATGGCTTTCGGCATTCAGCGAGCGAGCGGTTGCCTATCGTGAAAAAGCCGGTATTTCGGGCAAACCGGTCAGAGTCGCCGTTATTATACAGGAGATGATTGATGCCGAAACCGCCGGGGTTGCTTTCGGGATAAATCCGGTTACCGGCGAGAGAAATGCCGTGGTTATATCCGCGGTATACGGCCTCGGTGAAGGGCTGGTGTCGGGTCTTCTGGATGCGGATACGTATACGGTGCGGTACTGCTTTACAAAAGAAGGAATACCCGACATTTCGTTTGAAGAGCATATTATTGAAAAGGAAAAGGCCGTTGCATTTGACCGTGAATCGGGTAAATACACCGGAGAGATCGAAGTGCCTCAGGAAAAACGGCTGCAGCCCTGCCTGAGCAGGGAACAGATGCAGGAAATTGCATCGCTGACCATGCGGCTCTGTGACTATTTCAAAGGGCCGCAGGATATTGAATGGGCAGTTGCTGCGGGAAAGGTATATCTCCTTCAGAGCAGACCGGTAACGACACTGGATGTAATTCCGGATTCCACAGCACCCGAAAGAATCTGGGATAACGCAAATATAGTGGAAAGTTATGCCGGGGTGACGACGCCGCTCACATTCTCATTTGTACAGGAAATCTATACGGAGGTCTATCAGAATTTCTGCAGGATAATGGGTGTTGAAGAGGAGATAATACAACGAAACAGAGCCATTTTTTCCATGCTGGGCCTCGTGAAAGGAAGAATATATTACAATCTTAACAGCTGGTATCAGGTACTGTCTCTATTACCCGGCTATTCGATTAACGCTTCATTCATGGAGCAGATGATGGGGGTGACGGAAAAAAGTGATATACCGCCAACGGTCGTTTACAGCGGAAGAAACAGGTATCTTCGCGTTTTCGGACTTATTCGGAAGCTCATCAGGAATTTCCGTACACTCCCGAAACAGCGGAAGGAATTTTTCGCGCTCCTTGACAACGTGTTGCAGCCGGTATCGGCAATCTGGCTGGAACACTGCTCGCCTCACCAGTTGAAGGAGCAGTATATCCACCTTGAACAATCGCTCTTGCAGCGGTGGCAGGCGCCATTGATAAATGACTTTTTCGCCATGATTTTTCATGGGGTATTGAAAAAGCTGATAACCAAATGGGGTATAGACACCACAGAGACATTACAGAACGATCTGCTTTGCGGTGAGGGAGGAATTATTTCCACGGAGCCTGTCACCGGTATGATACGCATTGCCAATTATATTATTAACAATGATGCGCTGCTCAGATTTATTACCGGCTCATCGGACAGGGAGATAGTTGCACGGCTACATTTGGGTACCGGTGAAGCGCACGAACCGATGGATGATACTCTTGGTGAACTCCGGGAAAAGATTATCGCTCATCTGTCACGGTTCGGGGATCGTTGTGTCAATGAACTGAAGCTTGAGACCGTGACGCCGAATCATGATCCGTCTATTTTTATCCGTATGCTGAAATCATACTGCAAAGCCGGATATACTGATTTACAAAAAGCGGATAAGAATGAAAAGGCGATTCGGGATGAGGCGGAGCGCAGAGTGAAGGCAAAGCTACGCTGTCGTCCGTTGCGAAAGATGCTGTTTTCTTTTATACTGAAACACGCGCGTCAACTGCTGAAAAACAGGGAAAACCTTCGTTTCGAGCGCACCAGGCTGTATGCACGGGTTCGTGAAATCTTCCGTGCACTGGGAACCCGGTTTGAACGCGAACGGTATATCAACGAAAAACGGGATATTTTTTATCTTACCAAAGATGAGGTGTTTAATTTTATTGAAGGAACAGCCGTGCATACGGATCTGAAAGAAATTATTGCCTTGAGGAAGAAACAGTTCGCAGCGTATCACAATGAGAAAGTCCCCAACCGCTTTACCACGAGAGGAGTCGTCTATCACACGAGGTCCTATACTCCCGCCGGGAAAACAGCCGCCCTGAGTGACAACAGACTCCAGGGAATCGGGTGCTGCCCCGGTGTTGTTAAGGCCCGCGTTTGTATTGTTGACGATCCCAACAATGCCCCGGATATCACGGGCTGTATTATGGTTGCACAGAAGACTGACCCCGGATGGGCGCCGCTTTTTCCCATGGCTCAAGGACTGCTTGTTGAGCGGGGCAGTTTACTCTCCCATTCGGCAATTGTTGCGCGTGAGATGGGTATACCGGCAATTGTAGGAATATCGGATTTGATTGCAACACTTACCGACGGAGAAACGGTCGAGATGGACGGTAATACAGGTACGGTTTTCCTTTTAGAAAGGAACGGGTAGAGCATGGGAAACGCAATAGAAGACCGCGCGTCCTTTAATGAAATCAGGTATGCCAATTGCTGGGAAGATGCCGATATTCTTATACAAGCGGCGTCTCCGTTAAAAGGGAAGAGGTGTCTATCCATCGCATCCTCCGGTGACAATTCCCTTGCATTGCTGGCCAACGATCCGTCACTGGTCGTTGCCGTGGACCTCAGCATGGCGCAGCTTGCCTGTGTGGAACTCAGAAAAGCGGCCTTTGCTGAGCTTGACTATGAAGAGATGCTGTGGTTTCTTGGTTTTACGGAATTGTCACCCGCGGGGAAAAATGCATCAAGGTTTCATACCTTCGATTTACTTAAAAACCAACTGTCAAGCGCTTCGCGGTCGTTCTGGGATGGGAAAAGGGACGCTGTGGCCGCCGGTATTATTTACCAGGGAAAATTTGAGCGTTACTTCAAAATGTTTCGAAACATAATCCTTCCGCTGATTCACTCTCGGAAAAAAGTTGTTGAGCTGCTGAGAGAAAAAGATTCGTCAGCACGGACTGCGTTTTACAATACACAATGGAATACACTGCGCTGGAGGATGCTTTTCAGAATATTTTTCAGCAGATTTGTTATGGGACGGGCGGGAAGAGATCCGGAATTCTTCAGATATGTTGAAGGCTCTGTGGCGGAACGAATCCTCAAAAGGACCCGTCATGCCCTGACCGTGCTGGAAACACACAACAATCCCTATCTTACCTGTATTCTTACCGGCGGTTTCGGTTCAGCCCTCCCATACTATGCGCGCAAAGAGCATTTTGACCCTATCCGCAACAATCTCGAACGATTGGAGCTGTGCAACGGTACTACCGATACTGCACTTGAAAAGTACCGTACTGTATTTGACGTCTTTAATCTCTCCGATATTTTTGAATATATGAATGAACAGGAGTTCGGTGCAGTTGCTGAACGTATTATTGCCCATGCAGCGCCTCGTGCCAGGCTGATGTACTGGAACATGCTGGTGCCGCGGCAGGTTTCGAAACGTTTTCCCGAAAGCGTGACAACGCTTACTTCTCTCAGTAACGATCTCTTTTTGCAGGATAAAGCGTTTTTCTATCAATCATTTTTTACCGATGAGGTACGTAAATGAATTCAGAACACGAATTATTCCATGCTGCACTAGTCAGTTGTGCGTATCTGCTCGTTTTTGCCGCGGCTGAGCTGTGGAGGATATTCGGCAATCCACCACGCGAGCACACAAGAAAATTTGTCCATTTTGCGTCAGGAGCAATATGCCTCTCTTTCTCCTATATCTTTGCATCGCACTGGACAGTGCTGGTACTTTGTTTCAGCTTTACACTGGTGATGATTGTTACAAAAAGGACAGGACTGCTCAAATCGGTTCATGATGTTGACAGAAAAACAAGCGGCGGCATGTATTATCCTCTTGCCGTGTATATAACCTTTTTCGTCGCGTACCGGTTTAACCTGCCGCATTATTATCTTATTGCAATTTTGATTCTGGCGGTATCTGACTCCATGGCTGCCATTATCGGGAAACGGTACGGGTTCAAGGTCTATCGTGTTGAGGAAGACAATAAGAGTCTCGAAGGTTCGGTGATTTTTTTCTTTGTCACATTTCTTATAGTCCTTCTGGGCCTGCTGCTGCTTTCGCCCCTGAGTCGTGCGCATTGCATCGTACTGGCGGTTTATCTTTCCCTGCTGGTTACCGCATTTGAGTCGATCTCCCTGGGCGGTGCGGACAATATATTCATCCCTCTCGGCGCAATGGCGGTGCTGATTAAATCCGACGGCAAGTCGGTAGCGCATATCGGTATACATATACTTATTCTGATAGTGATTTCCCTGTGTATCTATATCCTGATCAGCAGAACCCGTAAGCTGGGAATCAGTGCGATTATTGGTATTGCGCTGCTCGGGTATGCAGCCAGTGCCCTGGTTGCGCCGCATTGGGTGTTTCCCGTACTCCTGGGAACGCTGCTGTTCTCTTTTGTTAATGTGTTTCTTGAAGAACCTGCACGTGATACCGATATGCGGCGAATCAGGCCCGTGTTTTATATACTCGTTGTTTCCCTGATCTGGATTTTTATCGGTAATTTCTTCCGTGAATTTTCATTTCTTGTATACACCGGCTATGTAACGAATATTACCGCAAATCTCAGTATTCTCTGGAGTCGCAAATCACGTCTTATACACGAGGGCCGCTGTTCACCCATACCGGGACCACTCTGCCATGCGCCCCTGATAGTCCGGATCGTTGTGTTATGCGGGCTACTGGTGCCACCGACCGCCCTGCTTGATCCGGACATATCCACGCTTTTTTCTCTGGTCGTAACAATTGTGGGAATGGTGATTATTGAAGGGGTGTACCGGGTTATTGAGCGTAAACAAAAGGGAAAGTGGCGGGACATTCAGTTCCTGCAATGTACCGCGCTCATTTCGATGATTGTTACACTTATACAACTTGTCGTTTCACAGTATTTTTACCGTAGTGCTCTTTCACTGTCACCGGTCAGTCTCCTGTACTATATCATTGATACCGTTTCACGTACCGGATAATCAGAGGCTTTAATGAAATGGAGTAATATATGTATACGGTAGATTCATTTGGTTATAATGACACCGCTTTCAGCGTATTTCAGGAATTCCCTCAAACAGTATACCGGGAAGATCCCTTTTATACGGACGAATCCACCGCCTCTCTTGCAGAGTATGCGCATCGCTGCTTTATTGTAAAGAGAAATACCATACCGTGCGGGCGTGTTGCTGCACTGATAAACAGGGAAATCCGTTATAACAATTACAGCACCGGTTTAATCGGATTTTACGAATGCGATGAAGACGAAAAAGCATCATTGATGCTGTTTCAGGCAGCGGAGTCATGGTTGAAACAACAGGGGTGTTCTTTTGTTCTCGGCCCCATGAACGGCTCAACCTGGTATAAATACCGGCTTACCGATCCGGATCCCTATCCCCCTTTTTTCCTTGATAATTATCATAAACCATGGTACACTGCTCAGTTTGTTTCGCACGGTTTTAAATCCGTTGGGAAATACAATTCATCCGGAATTGATAAACTGGTGGTATCGGAGGAACGGATCCGACGCTTTGAAAATATTTTTGCGGGTAAAGGGATTGTTATTCGTGCAATAGAGCCGGACGCATTTGAGAGCGAGGTTAAAAAGATCTATTCCATTTGTATACATTCGTTTAAAGACAATTTTTTATATACACCGATTAGTGAATCCGCCGTGTGCAATGAATATCGTAAAGCGGAATCGTTTATCGATCCGCACTATGTTCTGCTTGCCGAAGAGCGGAAGGGCAAACCCCTGGCTTTTATTTTCTGTGTTCCGAATTTCTTCCGGAAAGAAAAGAGATCGCTGGTCATAAAAACAGTCGCAGCAGCTCCTGAAAGCAGAGCCCGGGGCCTTGGTACATTTCTCGTTGAGAAAATCCATTATAATGCATTCAGCTCAGGGTATGATGAAATCATCCATGCATTGATGTTCGATGATAATGTTTCCAATAAAATAGTGGGGGAGGCAAGGACTCCATTCCGTACCTATCGTCTCTACGGTAAATCACTATGATTACGAACATTGTAACAATTTTATATCGTCACGCTGAAACCCGGCCCGGTACCATGGCGTTAACACAGGGGAAACGATCCGTTACCTATTCGGAATGTGCATTACGCGCTCAACAGTGTGCAGCCCGCCTGCATAAAGCGGGGATAGGCAGGGGAGATCGGGTTCTGGTCTTTGTCCCCATGTCAATCGAGCTGTATACCCTGCTACTGGGAATATGGCACTGCGGCGCGTCAGCAGTATTCCTTGATGCCTGGGCACGGAAAAAGAGACTCGAACAGGCCGCATCAATCGCGGAGTGTAAAGCATTTGTGGGTACGGCACGTGCGCACATTCTCAGACTCTTCTCGGCGGAAATCAGTAAGATACCGATAAAGCTGTCCGCCGGTTTTCTGAAGAAATCGTCAATGCCTGCTGATGTTCCCGAGGTTGCTGCATTATCCGGCGATACAGTTGCGCTGATAACCTTTACCACCGGCAGTACCGGCACACCCAAAGCGGCAAAGCGGACACATGCGTTCCTGCAGGCGCAGCACGAGGTGTTGACCGATCATTTGCAGCCTCAAGACAGTGATATTGATATGGTGACCCTGCCCGTTTTTGTGCTGACAAACATTGCTGCCGGCATTACCAGTTATATACCTCCCTTTAATCCAGCCGCGCCTGAGAAAGTCGATCCGGTAAAATTGTACCGTGGTATGGTGGAAAACCGGGTTTCCACATCGGCAGGTTCTCCGATTATATATCAAAAACTTGCGGAGTATTGTATCTCACGTAACAGGGAAATCCCGACATTAAGAAAGATATTTCTCGGTGGCGCCCCTGTTTTCCCGCAAACAGCCGCGCTATTGATGAAAGCGTTTCCCCATGCCGCGGTGGAAATTGTGTTTGGTTCAACCGAGGCTGAACCGATAAGTGCAATCCGTGCTGAGGAACTGGTGAAGGGCAATCAATCCGTTGCAACTGAAGGGCTTCTTGTGGGTAAACCAATCGATGCGGTATCGGTTTACATTATTCGAATTATCGACGGCCCTGTTGCGGTGGAGAGCGAAGAGCAGTTCAATGAGCTTATTCTCCCGCGCGGGGAAGTGGGTGAAATCTGTGTCTACGGTAAACACGTGCTGAAAGAGTATTTCCGTAATGACGAAGCGCAGAAGCTGAACAAGATTATCGTTAACGACACTGTTGTACACCGCACCGGCGATGCCGGGTATATCGATGATGAAAACAACCTCTATCTCATGGGAAGAATGAAACAGCGATTTATCTGTAACGGTACCCGGCAGTACCTTTTTCCGCTGGAGGCTTCTCTGTCCACAATCAACGGTGTACGTACAGGAACGTATTTGGTAATTGACAACTCCCTCCTGGCGGTCGTAGAGCCGGAGAAAAAAACGCTGGATGAAAAAAATATTCAAGACTATTGTCGGAAGAAAAGTATGCCGGTCCCGGACAGGGTTTTATTCATGAAAATTCCGCGGGATCCCAGACATAATTCAAAAATTGATTACGGCCTTCTTACACACCGGATACAACGGTTACGAAAATACCGTTAGCGGATAATCCTCAATAAGGACAGCAGTATAATGAAAGAACGTATACCTTCGGTTTTGTATTTTTGCTATAAAAATCGTCTTTTGGTTTTTATTATAACACTTGCCGTGATCGCAGCCATGGCAGTGAACCTGACGAAACTGGTTGTCGACAATTCATTTGACGTATGGTTTGTTGACGATGATCCTGCATTGGCTTCATATCAGACATTCAGAGAAATCTTCGGTAGCGATGAGGTAGTTGTTACCACCATAACCGATTCATCGTCGGTATTCACCTGCGAGCGCATGGAGCGGATTGCATCATTAGTCAAGAGAATACGTTCCATTGACGGTGTGACCCGGGCAATGAGCATTCATGATATGCATGTGCCTTTCCTCGACTCTACCGGGTTGTCGATAGTAGATGTCGGCACGCTGGTTTGTTTGAAGAAACATTCTGCCGATAGAAACAAGCTGTTGATGAAGGTTAAAAAGGAAAGCCGGTTTGTCAGTGATGATGAAAAGACAGTAGCAATCTTCACCTGGCTTGACACACTAAAAGAAAATGATGCGAGGCGCGGTAAAATCATCAACACCATTGACTCCTGCACCGCACGTGCCGTTGACGTATCGGGAAGAAATATTAATCACGGCGGTTTCGGAGTCGTTTTTAATGCACTGAATGATGCCACCATACATGAAGGATTTTGCTTTATTATTCTTTCATACGCCGTTATTGTGATCTTCCTTTTACTTGTTACACGATCCCTGCTGTGGAGTGGTATCGCTCTTCTGTCGGTTACCGGAGCAAATATCACCATGTTCGGTATCATGAGTATATGCAACAGGCCCGTTACTATGGTGTCAATGGCACTGCCGCCGTTACTGATTGTGCTGGGAGTCGCTAATATCATTCATATCTCGGGATATTTACATCATGCAGCCGCGCCCGGCGGAAGAGACGTGAAGCGTACCATTGCAGCACTTTCCGTTATTATTGTTCCGTGCATATTTAATGCATTGACTACGGCCGGCGGGTTTCTTTCACTGGGTACTGCCCGTATGGCCGTTACACGGGATTATGGTATATTTGCGGCAACAGGCGTTATAGCGGCTCTGGCATTCAGCACCGCAGGTACCATTGTGTTCTTGAAAAAGATTCCTTCGCATGCAACCGGAAATAAAAAGCTTCATAACTGCATTACAAAGATTGTCACGACTGCAATGCTCTGGTCGTCGAAGTATAAAAAAACCGTTTGCATCATTTTTCTCATTTTAATGGCAGCTTCTCTGATTGCCGCGTCTCACCTTGTCGTTGACACCTACAGTATCGATTTCCTGCCGGGCACTCACCGTGTTGCTGAAGACAGCAGATTGATCGAGAAAAAAATCGGTAACTACCTGCCGCTGGAATTTTTAATCTCGCTTCATGACGGCGTGTCATATAAATCTGAAGAGGTGTTTGACGTTTTGAATGTCGTACATGAGAGATGTAAAGGTATCGAGCATATTGACGGCATGGTAAGTATTGCCGACTATCAACGGCAAGTGGCGGAATTGGCTGCCATGGCAGCTTTTGCCGGTGACTCCAATGGAAAAATGAGTTATTATAGCGACAGCCTCGAAAAGAGCGATCTCTTATGTAATTTTGTCTCAAAAGATAAAAAAACGTTGCGGTTTACCGCATGGGTTTCTATGGCAAGCGCGAAAGAGCTTGCTGCAATCGCAGATTCAGTATTAGCTGTTGCGCGTCCGATATTGGCGCCCTATGCAGAGATTCAGCCCAGCGGCTATCTCCCTCTTTACGGAAGAATGATTGAAAATGTCATGACGGATCAGATCCACAGCTTCAGCCTCGCATTAGCGGTTATTGTAATTCTTATCGGTATAGTGCTGCGCACGCCGAAGATGGTTCTGATGGCATTACCGTCAAATCTTTTCCCCGTCGCAATCCTGTTCGGTTTTATGGGATGCCGGGGAATACGGCTCGATATTGCTACCGTTACCATAGCGGCCGCTGTACTGGGTATTATTGTTGATGACACCGTTCATATTTTATATACTTTACAACAACAACTCCGGGAGGACATTCCTTTCGAAAGCGCGGTTAAAAATGTTGCGCAGAAAACAGGCGTGGCAGTGGTATCCACGAGTATTATATTGATGGCGGGTTTTATTGTTATTTCATTCTCAGGAATGAAATCGATTGCCTATACCGGAATACTGACGGCAATTGCAGTATTTACCGCTCTTATAGCGGATATTTTACTTCTTCCGGGTGTGGCCGCGATTGTATGTGCTGATAAGAAAAAGAAAAACCTGAATTGAACGAATTTTCTTATTGTATAGTTTATTTTATTACCTTCACCACCGGCTCCTCTCCTGGCAGAGAGGGGAGCCTATTTAAAGAATAAAATAATACCGATGTAAAAACACCCGTTCGGTATGTTTTTAATTTATCATATATGTTGACTATGTATCTTCTCTCACCCCTCTCTGAAAGGTGAGGGGCAGGGGTGATGGTATAATAGATTCTGTCAATACGAATTGCTCAATTCAGGTAAAACATATTTTACGATCAAAAAACTTGACACTCCCAGGTTTTAATGATAAAATAAATAGTTCAGATATACTTTTTTTTCACCAACGGGAGGGATGTAATGACCGTTGAAACCACAAGTTGTGGAAGAAAGGCTGTTATTTGTCTTTCAGGAAAAATTACCGGAGCAGAGTCAATTCGATTGTCTAAAACCCTGCAAAATTATCGTTTAACCGATTACGATGAGGTTGTTATTGATTTCAGTAATGTTGAAGTGATTGACAGCAATGGTTTGGGTGGCCTGATATATTCTCAGTTGCTGTTGGAGAAGTATGACAAACGGATTGTGCTTTCGGCACCGAACAGTGTACTACGGGAGCTTTTCAGCGACTGTAATCTGGATCAGACTTTTAAGATTCTGGAGCCGAGAGAGGAGACTGCCTATAATTAGTACCTGTGTGGAAACTATCTAAAACGTCATTTCCCCTTCAGTCGAAATGACAAGGCAGGAACTTATCGTGACAAACGCTAATTAACCCGAAGGATTACCTCTGATTATTAACCTGTCGTTGTTGGTGCAGCCAAAGGTGTTGTCTTCCGGATAAAATAAATGACTAATTTTTGACCCTTAAAATCTGCGAGCGAATGCACCTTCTTTTTTTTTCCGAAGGGAAAAAACCGGCGCGTGTGAGCCTGTATTAAGCATATTGCCTCATCAGCAGGTATGTTCATACATAACTGTCATTCTGTTAACAGACATGATGGATATCCGGGATCTCCCGAAATGCCTATCATAGGTCATTATAATCTGTGTTTATATACATAATTGTTCACAAGAATGCTGAATAGAAATAACCTCTTTTTAACATTTTAGTGAAAACAACAGTGCACATTGATTAATTTAAATTTTTCAGGGATTAGGTTTTTTCCTTGAGTTTTGCCTGCCGGAGTACGATAAGTATAATAGAAAGACTTTCAGGCATAAAATTTGCGATATAATAGATACTACCGGGGGGTAGACATGGAATTTAGAAAAGTTTATAATGAAAGCCCATCCGATTATATTAAATCTGTCGGACCTGTATATTCATACGTAGGATTTGGTGAAGTTAAACGGAGAAATAAGGAAAATGAGAAGGAAAAGGAGCATTTTACCCCGCGGAAACGGGTAAAGGATTATTTTTCTACTCTGGCGAAAGCAACAGAAACATCAAATCAGCAGCTTGAGGAGCGGGGAATTCCTTTCAGATTCTGTCTCTATAAAGAGGGGGAAAGGGTTTTAATTGACTTTGTAACACTTGATGAAACGGGGAAGAAAAAGGCGAGCCAGCGGACCGATATCACCAATGAGGATTTTAATCTCTGGATTGAGAATATCGCGAACATAGCGGGACTGAATTTTGATCAAACAGGATAACCTGGTTTTTCATTTCGTACCAAATCAAGGGAGGTGTTGAAATGTCCAAGGATGTTCAGGTTACTAATCGTCGTGATTTTGTAAAACTGTTAACCGCTGCCGGAGGTGTCTTTGCGGCGATGCATACCATGCGGGTTCCCCTCGTTGCCGTGCCGGCTGAGCCGACGGTATATATCCCGCTTGTTAAACTACCCTTCGCACTTACCGCGCTGGAACCGTACATTTCCGAAAGAACGGTTAAACAGCACTATAATGAACACCATAAAGCCTATTATGACCGGCTTACCGGGTACATTTCGGTAAATAAAGGATTTGCCAATATCCCGCTCGATGATCTTATTGATAAGACCCGTGGGAAAATATTAACTGAAGAGGCGATATTCCATTTCGCCGTCCTGCTCTGGAATCACAATTTTTACTGGCGGAGCATGAAGCCAAAGGGCGGTATCCTTTCCGAAAAGAAAAGCGCTCTCACCAAACAACTTATCGATTCATTCGGCTCGGTAGAGAAGTTCAAACAGAAGTTTGTGCAGCGGTGTATGGAAGTCGGGATAGGCTGGGTCTGGCTGATTAAAACACCGAACGGGCTCGATGTGGTACGAACGGATTATCACGACAATCTGATTCCCACAAAGTATCAGCCTCTGATTACCATTGATGTCTGGGAACATGCATATTATATGGACTACGGCCCGAACCGGCAGAAATATGTCGAGAACTATCTGAACCATCTGGTGAACTGGGATTTTGCTGAAGTTAATTTTTCGAAGGGGAAGAAATAAGCTGCCTGGGGATACTCTTTTCGTTTGACTCCCTGTCGTTACACTGTTCGAATCCGGATTGAAGTGGAGTATGAATTTATTTAGTGCAACACCCAATCGGTTCCGTGGAAAAGATGAGGGTGAAATAAATGCAATACGAATAAATCACTCATTTCAGTTTCAGGTTATCAGGTTTCGTTCGATATACACAGCCGAATCTGTCCGCTGTGACAACACCTTTACTACAGGTAGATTATTATTCCGCGCAAGCAACTGATCCGCAACCCGCCTCTTGTTTTCACCGGCAACTATTGTAATGATTTTTTTTGCGGTCTTCAGTACTTTCGGGGCAAGGGTAATGCGGTCAACGGGCGGTTTGGGGCCCTTTGTCTGCAGCAGTACTGAGGTCGTATCATCCAGATAACGTTCACCGGGAAAAAGGCTTGCCGTGTGACCGTCATCACCGACGCCCAGGAAGATGGTGTCAAATACAATCTCACTGTTGTTAAAATAATTTGTCAGGATTTCACTGTACCGATCAAGTGATGAGGCAAAATGCGCTGCATCTTCTCCCTTGCCGAGCGGGAGAAGAAATTCTTTATACGCGGTTCCCCAGTTGCTGTGCACGTCTTCAAACGGTACTATTCCTTCGTCCACGGGGAAGAATGATGCACTTGTGATATCCGGTGCGAGTGACCGCCACATCCTGAATAACCGTGTATAGGTGTCTCCGCCGGAAAGAGCAACGTTTCCATGCGAAAGCAGCTTTACCGTACCCCGGGCACAGTCTTCCAGAGTATCAACGTAGTGAACCGATGCGTTACTTTGTTCATTAAGGTCTATCGTCTGCATGGTAGTACCTATTTCGGCGGCGGTATATCCTCATGCCGGGCCATCCATTCGTGAATGTCATAATTGCCAAGACATTCATCCGCCTTTTTACACCAGACCAGGCAGGTTTTACCGATATCAGGATTGAAATTAATCTGTCCGCAGGTAAGGCACTTCAATTTGATATCGTCTTTCCAGAACTCCATCTCACCGCCGCAGTTAATACACCTTCGTATTTTTACATCCGACGGTTTGAAAAATCCTGGAGACATTCCGGGACAGCGATTTAGTGCCATGATTAATCCTCCAATATAAAAATATAATCCTTACTTCAATAGCAGACACAGTATATCCCCTTTAGCAGGTACTTTTTCCTTTCACGCGGGTATAGAATAAAGAGCTTTTTTCCATATTAATCTCCGGTTCATTCCGTAAACTGTCTCTTAATAAGGTATACAGCAAATATCGATCCAAATCTTTCAGTGAAAGGATAACCGGGAATGGTAGTATAATGCGGTATAATGATGTAATGATAATCATGGTAGCTGATAAAACAGTTCTGTATTACGAGACAATATTTAATGGTGATACAGTGGTATGTTTTTTACAATTAACTACCCTTTTTGCGGGATTTAAACCATTTTATTGAGTTGATCCTTTCTGGCATAATTCCTGCTGAAGTTATTTTGAAAGTACTAAGGTTTACTGAAGGGATCTTTATGAAACAGTGCAATAAAAATATTTTAAAGGTTCTGGACAGTGCCCGTAAATTGCTTTTCATTGCGGATGAAGGTGATATTTCGCGTGAAGATGACGGGTGCGGGGTCCTTTACGGTATTGTCCGTGACAGTGCCTACAAGATGGTGAAACAGGCGGAAATTGAAATAGAGAATCATAAACGATCAGGAAAATGGGACAAGTAATTTAATGGAAGGAGAAGCACATGCCTGTAGCATTTAATGCAAGTGAAGTGTATGAAATGGGTATTGAGATTGAGAAAAATGGAAAAAAATTCTATGAGAGAGCGGCGGAACAGATGGAAGATGACAATATTAAGGACTTCCTGACTGGTCTCGCAAAATGGGAAAATTCTCATATCACCCTCTTCGAAAATCTGCGTGACGGATTAACCGGTAAGGAGACGGAAAATACTGCATTTGATCCGGACAACGAAGCGCATGCGTATCTGAAAGCTGCCGCCGACAGTCACGTCTTCAAAAAGAGTGTCGATATAGCAGGTATTGTTTCCGGCTGTAAAACACCAGCCGATGTCCTGAACGTCGCGGTACAATTTGAGAAGGATTCAGTTGTGCTGTATAACACCATGATGGGACTGGTACCGGCTAAACTGGGAAAAGATAAAGTTGAGACATTGGTGAACGAGGAATTAAAACATATTGCAATGCTGCACGATAAACTTGAGCAGTTGTAAAACCAATGTCGGCTCTTCGATAATGTATTCAAGCGAATGAGAAACAGTATTTATCAATGTAACTCTCCTGTAATCGGAACGGAGGAATAGCAATGAAGAAGTACATTTGTGATGTATGCGGGTATGTGTATGATCCTGAAGTAGGTGATCCTGATAACGGTGTTCAGCCGGGAACTCCTTTTGAGTCAATTCCGGATGACTGGGTTTGTCCCGAGTGCGGCGTCGGGAAGGATGAATTTTCCGTTCAGGATTAACATGGCGGGAGAGCGGATCTCTCCCGAATTTTTATCTGTTGAATATCGCCGGTGTGGTTATCGGAAGTTGTGCGCCCGAAGAGGATACCGATAGTAAATGGTATGTAAGTGAAATGACTCTCGTAGCCGGAACCTCCATATTGGAAAGGAATGGCTGTGAAGGCTTTAATCAGTGACATCCACGCAAACTTTGAGGCATTGTGTGCAGTTTTTAAAGATATTGAAACGCAGGATACTGATGAGGTGATTTGTCTTGGTGATATTGTCGGGTATGGTGCCGATCCGGTTACGGGTGGGGAGATAATAGATGTCTGATCTATTCCAAAAATACATTTTTCTGGCTCGGCGCGATATCACGGCTGTGTCTGATTCTTGAGCGAATCTCTTCGTGGAGGAAAGATCAGAAATTTCTACGGCCGCACCTGCTGCAGGATTATTTCCGGCTGATTTTTAACGGCTGGGCAGCCGGAATTGTCTTTGGCGGTTCGTTTATTTTTATTCATGCCTATCTTGATAGTGTTTTTTTTTCTTGTCTTTCGTAAAAATCCGGCGGTTTTTAATGTGATTGGTTCCCTGCCGTTAGGTTTCCACGTTGTTGATTACCGTTTCATACAGTTATGTCCTGTAATTACACCATTTTTTTTTTTAAAAGCGGCATAACCATAAAAAATGTTTTTTTCTACACCGTGTTGTGCCGGTAACCAGTTTTGAATGGATATAATCAATTGATTTTAAGACATATACCATTATAGAGCCTTGTCGATGCGATTAAAACCGGCATACGCTGGAATGAAAATATGAAAATAACCGGGTTGGCATGATGTTTGAACTATTTATGGTTCCAATAAAAAATTAACCATATAAAGAGAGGATACAGTTATGAAATTTCGTGCGCTGGTTCTTGATGATAACGATATAATACGGACTCTTCTTTCAACCGTTCTTATGAAGAGAGGGTATGAGGTACGCAGCTTCTCTGACCCGGATTCCTGCCCGCTATTTAAAGTTCATGGGTGCTCATGTACCGCAACTGAAGCATGCGCTGATATGATTCTCTCTGATGTGAGGATGCCGCACGTATCAGGTCTGGAATTTATTGAGAAGCTGAGAAAAAACGGCTGCAAGGTAAAGCATGTGGCCTTTATTTCAGGCTCCTGGACAGATATCGAGTATGCAAAGGCAAAAGAAATGGGGTGCGAAATATTTAATAAGCCGTTTAATATCAGTATTCTTGACCGATGGCTTGATTCGTGCGAAAAGGATATTGCCGCCGACAGAGTCCTGACACGGTGGTAAGGGAAAGAGTCACTTTTCTCAGGAGAATGTTATTGGGGTGAAAGAAAGATTAATTAGTCTGTGTTAAATAGAGGCCATTTTGTTAATCTTCTTCGTCATCTTTCTAATAATCATTTTCGAAAATCAACCTATTTTGTAAAATTCGAAGAAGAGAACGAGGTTGATGAAGTGGACGATTTGTCAATCGTTAACAGAAACCGAATAACAGTTTTTGTTGCCTACCTTACCGGCAGTATTTATGAAAAGGGGGATTGCATGGAAAAATAATATTCATAAAAATTGTGCCGATTTAAAAGATTTAGTACGAACGTGTGTTCTCAATAAATTATAATTAACTACTTACTGTTTTTCACTCTCTCATAATCAAGGAGGCTGTATGAATATCTTTATTTGCAAAATCTGCGGTCATATTGAATTCGGCACTGCGCCGGAAAAATGTCCGGTCTGTTTTGCCGCAAAAGAGGCTTTTAATCAGAATGATGCTGTCTTTGTCGAGTCTGAAGAGAATGCAAAGGAAGCGGCGGTAAAGCATATCCCCGCTGTTAAGGTTATCAAAGAATGCGGATTGATTCCCGAAGCACCCTGCACCGATGTGGTGGTCCGTATCGGTGAGACCCTGCATCCTATGGTGGAGGAGCATTTTATTCAATTCATCGATTGTTATGTCGATGACAGGTATGTCTCGCGTGTTATGCTTACGCCGGGTGTACATGCCTCCGGCTTGTTTCATGTTAAGGTTGAGAGAGGACAGAAAGTCCGTATCGTTGAACAATGCAATAAACACGGGTACTGGCAGGCTGAAGCTGATCTGTAGCCGTTATCGTATCAGTGAATATTATCGCCCTCTTTGCTTTCTGAGAGGGCTTTTTTTTATGCAATTTTTTATTGGGATGGAAAGGTATATGGTAATCACGATCGCCTCCCGGCAACGTATTGCTACCCGTCCGTTAATCCAGATGCAACACGCCAATCGGGTTTCATCAAGTCACTCAGAACGGTATAATGTATTTTAACAAAGCATAGTTTACCGTTCATTTCCGAACAGTAAATCAAATCGGTAATCCGAAAAAAATATATTCCGGGAAGAGAACCGTTTTAATGAGAAGGCCGACAGATTCGCAGAATACCGATGTCAAAGAGCAGGTGCAGTGGCTTAACCTGTCTGTTATTATAATCCTGTTCTCCTTCTCATTCCTGCCTTTAACTATAAAATACGTCTTATCGGCAAAAACCTTCTTCAAGCCTGTTTCAGTAAGACTCATATTGGTATGTTCCCCCCACCATAGAATCAACGTAAAAGTTTAGTAACCAAATTCGGTTCTATCCGGTACCGGCTCCCCTTTCCCTGATAAAAATCATGTTTTTCAATAAGGTTAATCCCCAGACTGGTGATTATTATTTTTTCACCGGTTCCGGTATCCGTTACCACCGCCTCACCCTTTTCAAAAACACCGTCACCGCGGAACGGGGAAGGGATTCGTCCCATGCTTTCGTAGAATTGTGCGGTAACGCCGGGAGAAAGCTCCACCACGGCACCGAATGCCTCTTTTGCCTGTGCGTATGCCTTTTTCAGCCACGCAACCAAATCCTCTCTGGTAATGTCTGCTTCTTCAAGCGCCTTTCTGTCTGCACTGATAATTTCATCTATCGGCCTGGTGTCAGCGCCGAGAAAACCTTCACTGGAGAACTTGGACGGCTGCAGATTCTCATACAGTTTTTGGTCGGTGGGTGATTGTTTCATAAGTATTACAGCATCCTTTAAAAGTACCTGTTTGCTTTACTTACATTCATACCGGGACATTCCTGCTATTAAAACAATAAAATTACTACGCAAATTTATCATAGAAAATCCTGTCTTCCGGCATACCACCTTTTGTCAATACCTGTACACACGCATTGATCATTCCCGGTGAACCGCAGAGATAGGCCTCATGTTTCGATGTGTCCGGAAAGTGTTTTGCCACGACGTTGGTGATGAGGCCTCTCTCTCCCTGCCAGCCGGAATCTTCCGGCTCGTTTGAAAGCGCCGGGATATGGGTGAACCAGGGGTGCTCCTCAGCCAGCTTCTGCAGCTCCGAAACATAAAAGAGATCGTTTTGGGTAAGTGCACCGAAGAAGTAGGTTGTGGGACGCATGATACCTTTTTCCTTCATGTCACGGAGGATACTCCGGATAGGAGCCATGCCGCTGCCGCCGGCTATACAGATAATCGGCGCATCCGTATCCGAAAGGTTAAATTCGCCATGGGGGCCGGAAAATGTTACCTCCTCTTTTTCTTTCAGGTGATCAAATACCCAGGTGGTGCAGATACCGTCGGGTACCCGGCGGATGATAAGTTCAATATGCGTCTTATCGGATGGTGATGAAGATATTGAATAGGCGCGAATTACTGCATCCTTGCCCTTGTATTCCTTTGATTCGAGCTGAATATACCGGCCTGCGGTAAAGTCAATCGAATCGGGCTCGACCAGTTGTATGCGCAACTCCAGTATATCATGGGTGAGCGGCTTTTTATGCTCCAGGATACCACGGAATTTCTTTACCGAGAAGAGCTCTTTAGGGATTTTTATTTTCAGATCGTTGCGTACTTTCACCTGGCAGGAGAGTCTGACCTGTTGTTTCCGCTCCTCATCGGAAAGGTACGGCTCTTCCACGGGACTGATCACCCCGCCGCCCTCGAGTACGGATACTTTACAGTAAGCACAGCTTCCCCGGCCCCCGCAGGCCGAGGGGATGAATATGTCGTTTGCCGCAAGGGACGCGAGCAGTGATGTGCCGCCCGTTACAGTATATTTCTTTTCACCGTTGTTGATGTCAATGGTACAGGGGCCGTAGTTCAGTATTTTCTTCTCGGCAAAGACCAGCAGTGCCGAAAGGATGATACCGGTCCCGGTGAGAAATGCGGCGGATATAAGTACTTCGGCTATCATCGTGCAAACCCTTATATTTTAATCATGCCGGAGAAACCGACAAAGGCCAGTGAGAGTATACCGATAATGATGAGGGTAATACCCGGCCCTGCCAGTCCTTTCGGCAACACCGTTTCATTAATTTTTTCCCGGATACCTCCGAGCAGTGTTATTGCAAAAAACCACCCGAATCCACCGCCGAGTCCGAATATGAATGTCTCGAAGAAACCGTAGGGTTTGTTTAACATAAAAAGGGAAATACCGAGAATGGCGCAGTTTACCGTGATAAGCGGGAGAAAAATACCAAGTGCATTGTACAGGGTGGGGGAAAACCGTTCAACCACCATCTCGACAAACTGAACAAATGCCGCTATGACCATGATAAAGGTAATGAGTCGGAGATATTCAAGATGCAGCGGTACCAGCAAGTGGGTGTAAACCAGATAGTTCAGTGCGGCGGTTGATGCGGTCACAAAAATAACCGCTGCTCCGAGACCGATACTGGTATCCACCTTTTTCGATACACCGAGGCAGGAACACATACCCAGGAACCGGGCAAGAAGAATATTATCAGTAAAGGCGGCGGAGATAAACACCAGTACGATAGTTGCAAAAGAATTGCCGTCAAGCGGTGCTGCCATTATTTCTTCACCTCCGTTTTTGTTGAGTATGCCCGTGCAAACCAGGTCACCACAGCCAGCATGAAAAAGGCTCCCGGAGGCATGACCATGATAGTCCATTGATGCCACCAGAGCTCCTTTGCCGGCAATTGATACCCGAGGAAGGTACCGAAACCGAGTGGTTCACGAATGCAGGCGATAACAATAAGAATCAAAGAGTAGCCGATACCTGATGCGAAACCGTCAATCAAAGATACCAGTGGTTTGTTCTGGGCGGCAAAAGCTTCCGCCCGTCCCATGATGATGCAGTTGGTGATAATCAGGCCAACATAGGGACCGATGAACCGGTGTATGTCCGGGGCAAGAGCTTTTATCAGAATATCAACCATCATGACAAAGCTTGCAATAATAAGCACCTGGACAATCATCCGTATACGTTTCGGAATGAAATTCCTCAGCAATGAAATAACAAAGCTCGATAGTGCTGTTGTGAATATTACCCCGAAACACATAAAGAGAGTGTTGGCAAGAAGGTTTGTTACCGCGAGAGTGGAACAGATTCCAAGAACCTGACGGAATACAGGATTTTCCTCCCAGAGAGCTTTGAAAAAAATATGTTTCGGCGTATAGGACATAATTTACAGTTAAAAGGCTTAAAGATTATTTCAACTTTTGATTTTTCTGTATGCTTTCCTGAACAACTCCAATTCGCTATTTAAAATCTTCATCAGTGCCACGGATGTCTGAGTCGCTCCGGTTATAGCGTTTACACAATTTCTTTTATCTCTGTTATCACACACATCGATAATTATTCGCTCCTCCACCGGAAGGTTCCAGTCTATCGTGAGACCGTCAAACTGATCGGTAAAGCTGCGTTCCTCTATTCGTGCACCCAGACCGGGAGTCTCTTTTTGAGAGAGAAAACGAATGTTCCGGACGGTGGACAGGTCAGGGGAGAGCACTATGATACCGGTAATTTGATCCCAGAAACCGGTACCCCTGAAGATAAAACCTACAGTGTGGCCGTCCTTGCCGGCATATACTTCAAAGGTATGATTTCCTTTTATCAAAGTGTCTAAGGTGAGTGACTCATTTACCGTCTCTTCGTACGATGTAACCTTGGTGTCCGGAGGACTGAGCGCGAATGCTTCGCTGATAATCCGATATTTGTATGCCTGCTCGTTCCGTTTAAGTATTGGGCTGGTAACAAAATGCACCGAAGAGACAGCAGCACCGAACACGATGCAGAGTACAATCATAAAACCGATGACATATGGGGTTGAATCCTTTTTCATGCGGCTGCTCCGGTTTTCTTTTTTACCTGGAATCGTTTAAGCCACAGGTCAAGGGAGGGGGAGAAGGCATTGCCGATAAGTATGGCAAATCCTACCCCGCCGGCGAATACCGCTTTGTAGCGGAAAAAGACAATAAGCGCACCGATCAGGAAGCCATAGAACCATTGAGATACTTTCTGTTTGGGAGCACTCACCGGGTCGGTAACCATGAAAACAGCAGCATAGAGCAATGCGCCGGAAAGAAGGGTAAACGGCAGCGGGGGAACCGTGTCAATCCCAAGACCGGTGCGAAGTAATAGGTTTAGTATACCGGCGCCCAGAACCGTTGACAGCATTAACCGCCATTGTGCCGTTTTCGTAAATAACAGATAAGTTGCGGCGGCCAGGAGCGCCAGCGCCGATGTTTCACCCATCGAGCCCGCGGCAAGGACCCGGGTAGTTTCCTGAAAGGTAAAGGTATCCCTGATGTTGCCTATAGCCAGTGATACGAGATTTGTCTCATACCCGAAATCGCGCCGTGCCCACATGGGGGTGGCTGCGGTCACTGCATCGGCAACCATAATTCCCGTGTCCGCCAGGTATATCGACGCTTTTTTAAGCGTGGTAAAACTCCACTGGGTGAATCCTCCGGGCAGTCCGGTAAACACCCCGACGAACCGTGAGGTCATCTCCACGGGAAAACAGACATACACGAACGCTCTGCCCACGATAGCCGGGTTGAATATATTCTTGCCGAATCCCCCGAAAGCTTCCTTGGCAAAGAGTATGGCAACCACAGCACCGACCGCGGCTATCCAGAACGGAACGGTCGGCGGGAGTGACAGGGCATACAGTGATGACGTGACAAAACAGGCATAACTGACTTTCCCCTTGCGCCTGGCAGTCATAAACCATTCGGTACAAAACGCGCATACTGCCGAAACGCCCAGAACCACTGCAACACGCCAGCCGAAAAAGTAGATTGCCGCTATAAGCACGGGAATAAGTGCATGGAGCACCCGGATCATGTTTTTCTGTTTCAGGAATTGTATCTGTACCATTACGTCACAAATCCGAATAGTGTGAGCCCGTTACCGCAAAACAGGAAAATAAAATATTCAGAATGATCCGACCTGGTAATTCGTTCATTTATTTAAATAGTTGCAGACGAATAATCCGCTATGTACTATTTTGATAGTTGCGGTTAGTTATTTTTATAGAACTGTTACATCCGTTATTACAATTGCGGTTAGGTATAATAATCCTTTTCACCGGAAGGAGCGTGTATGTCTTTTAAACACATTGTTGGGTTGGTTGTATTCTCTGTATCACTGACACTGAATGGATGCGGCCAGAAGAAATCAATTGACAAGACACAATTATCCCGGGAGCAGCAGGAACAAACTATTGAGTCGGGAGGATCGGTGCAGCAGACCTGTCCGGTTACTGGAAAACCGATACATGAAGATTTATATGTTGATTATGACGGCAAACGGATCTTTGTTGCCGATTCATTGAGCCTGGAGGTACTGCGGAATGATCCGGAGAAATACCTGCTGAAGCTTAAGCAGATGGGCGAGATACCGCAACCGCTGCAGTAGTGTTAAGAAAGTGATCGGGGCAAATTGAGTGCGTGTGAGCCGGAAAGCCGTTTAAGGATCCATGGCGTGCGAATAATAATAGAAAAAACTACAGCCGATAAATAGTTGTTGAAGTGACGAGTGAATAAATGGTATTATTTAACGATGGGTAAAGGAATTGTTTTTTAGCACAGGGTTAATGTGAGCAACGCTGGTAGTTGAAACTTTGTTGTTAATCCGATTGCAACTCACGACAACAGGAGTTCAATATGGGTCCCAATGAAGTTTTATAGCGAAATGATGTCCCTGATGAGATCAAGGAGGTGTTCGGGAAAATACTCGATGAAGATGAGGCAAAAGAGGAGAAATTATAAGAGTTGTCCTACCTGTTTAAAGAGATGATTGACGGGTTTGCTCTGCATGAGGTCATTGGCGATAATGATGAAAAGCCCGTTGATTACCGTTTTCTTGATGTAAATCCTGCGTTTGAAAAGCTGACCGATCGGAATCGGCTGCGGAAAAACGGGAAAAACCGTTTCCCTCGGGAAAGAGACCATTTTACTGGTCGAGGATGAACCCATTGTCGGAAAACTCACCGTCACCGTTCTGGAATCAAGTGGCTATACCGATAATGCGGCGTGTCTTTCTTACGGTAAAATGCCGATAAAACATCGATTTTTAACATAAAAGGATATACCATATCAACATCTTTTTTAATCTCTTACGCGGCTCAATCTCTTTTACCGGTTTGCGCATTCATTACTTAGATACCGGACAATCCTCGGGTCGGTAACGGTCAACGATGATTCATCATTTGAAAAGATTGAAATCTGTAATGGGATAGGAATTGATAATCGTAAGAATTTTTCAATAGATTTCTATTTTAATTTTTTCGTAAGAAATTTTAATACGTATACGGGGCCTGAAGATAAGCATCTTGAAAAAAGATACGGTTGCTCTTTGGGTTATTATAAATTATTATAAATAGGTTTATAAGAAATATAAATGTGGAATTTTAAATACAGATTAGATGGTATATAAAGTTTATTACTTCTGATTCCACCCAATCAGTGACATGCTTAACGACCGCGGATCGATAAAAACAACCTCACTGCTCCATTCAACCCGGAGCAGATATGTTTTATATGCATGTGGATTGAGCTGCTCGCATACCAGGCTCATAATGTACCTCATTTAGATGAAGAAATTTACTGAATCCCTTTCACTTATTCAGCATCGCTTGTTTTTAGATATGATACCCGATACAATATTATATTATTTTTCTAATCCGGCAGTCAGTTATAGCAGAAAACACCTTTTCATAGTGAGGTCACGTATGGATGAGCTCCAGACAAATAAAAACAAACCGCAGGATACAAAAAAGAAAGATAAATGCTGGGAAACGGGAAAGTTGAAGGATTGCGGTCTTAAAGATGTCCCGCCGCTGTTTTCATCGCTGACAAAGAATCAATTCCATTTTTCTATCTGGTATTTTATGCTGGTTTTAATTCTGCTGAGCATGATTAACTCTTTCTTTTTCAAGACACCGCAGGAGGTGGTTGATTTCAGTGAGTTCAAGCAATATTTGCGTGAGGGCAAGATTAAACGGGTGGAGATGAGCTCAAAGTTTTTTCTCGGCCTGCCCCATACCAAAGAAGAAGCCAAAGAGGTACAGGAAAAGTTTCTTGAGGAGCGTTCAAGTTTTGCAAAGACGATGGTATACAAAACAGTACCTGTTGCCGATGATAGTTTTGTGTCGATGCTCGATTCGCTGCAGGTTGAGTATTATGCGGTGTTGGAGGAGAAAAACTGGTTTGCCGAATTTTTGCTCACATGGATTGTACCTTTCGCTCTTATGGTTTTTATCTGGAGTATTATTTTCAAGCGCATGGGGAATCTCGGGAGCGGCGTTATGTCGTTCAGCCAGAATAAGGCGAAGCTTGTGGCGGAGGGTGATACCGGGACGACGTTCAATGATGTTGCCGGAGCTGATGAAGCCAAGGATGAGCTGGTTGAGATCGTTGATTTTCTGAAAAAGCCGGAGAAATATACGTCCATTGGCGGAAAAATTCCAAAAGGTATTCTTCTTATCGGCCCGCCGGGTACCGGTAAAACACTGCTTGCCAGGGCGGTTGCCGGTGAGGCAAAGGTGCCGTTTTTCCGTATCAGCGGCGCGGATTTTGTCGAGATGTTTGTGGGGGTCGGCGCTGCACGGGTGCGGGATCTGTTCAAGCAGGCCCATGACCGGGCTCCCTGTATCATTTTCATAGATGAGCTTGACGCTATCGGAAAAAGCCGTGCGCCGATCGCGGGAGGAAATGATGAACGTGAGCAGACCCTCAATCAGTTACTGGTCGAAATGGACGGTTTTGACTCGAAGACCGGGGTCATTATTCTTGCCGCAACAAACCGTCCGGAAGTACTGGATCCTGCATTGCTGCGGCCGGGCAGGTTTGACCGGCAGGTACTGGTCGATAAACCGGACCTGAAAGGGCGTGAAGCGATTCTGAGGATCCATATTAAGGATGTCACACTTGATGAGTCCGTTGATCTCGAACGGGTCGCCCGGAGCACGGCGGGCTTTGCCGGTGCGGAACTGGCCAATATTGTCAATGAAGCGGCGCTGCTTGCGGTCCGGAACGGACGGAAAAAGGTAACCCAGAAGGATTTTGACGAAGCCATTGAAAAGGTCGTGGCCGGTCTGCAGAAAAAGAACCGGCTGATAAATAAAAAGGAGCGGGAGATTGTTGCCTGTCACGAAACAGGTCATGCATTAACCGCAGCTTTTACACCCGGTGCGGATCCGGTACAGAAGATATCTATTGTACCGCGGGGAATTGCTGCTCTGGGGTATACCATGCAGACACCTACAGAAGAGCGGTTTCTCATGACAAAGCCGGAGCTGCTGGGTAAAATTGATGTGCTCCTGGGAGGAAGAGCTGCCGAAGAGCTGATTTTCAGCGAGATCTCCACCGGCGCGTCAAACGATATTGATAAAGCCACTGATATTGCTGTGCGGATGATTACCGAGTTCGGTATGAGTGACAAATTCAGCAATGTCGTCCTGAAGCACCGTAAGGGGTCGGGCTTTTTAGGAGATGGCGGAGACGGAGGCAGGGAATACTCGGAAGCGACCCAGCAGTATATTGATGAGCAGGTCGCGCAGGTAATACAGCGACGGTATGCCCGGGTCAAAGATCTGCTGACGCAAAAGAAACCGATTATCGAAAAGGTAGTTAAAATTCTTCTCGAAAGAGAGATGATCGAATCAAAAGAGTTTGATGAAATAGTAATGGCATCCTGATGTGGACAGGTGATAATTAGTGTCTGTCCGAAAAGTCCCTGATTTGTCATTTCGACCGAAGGGAGAAATGACAGTTTTGCTTAGTTTCCGGACAGCCGCTAATTATGACCCTTTTTACCGACCGGTACCTACGGTATCTTCCGTACCGGTATTTTCGCATCTGTAATTTATTTTCCATTTTCACTTTCCTCATTTACTATTTTGTATAACAATGTTATTCCGCATTGGCGGAGTGCCCCATAATTCCTCTTTCGGGACGGTAGAACGAAAATTCACGCTTCACCAGAGGAAGGACATCGGATAACGATAATTTCCCGTTTGTATCGGAAGACGGGGGAAGAAAACAGGTCATCATGCGCAGGATATTTACTGAAAAGGATACTTATGTACTGTATCTGGGCGGCGCCGCCGTATTAATCCTCTTTTTCATAATCAGTCGCTTCAACTACCTCCTGTTTCATGCTCTGGCAGAGATTTTCATCATTGTTATTGCCAGCTGTATTTTCCTGATCGCCTGGCATTCACGGACATTTTCGGAAAACAGCTATCTCAAGTTTGTCGGTATTGCCTACTTATTTGTAGCCTTTTTCGATTTTCTTCATACCCTTGCCTATAAAGGTATGGGTATATTTCCGGTGTCCGGCTCGAATCTCGCTACACAGCTCTGGATAACGGCAAGAAATATCGAAAGTATATCGCTTCTGGTCGCGCCTTTTTTTTCTGCAGAGAAAGATTCGCATATATGCTGCAACCGGTGTGTATGCCGTTTTTCCAATTTTCCTGTTACTTTGTATTTTCAGTTTCCGCCTGTTTCCCGTCTGTTATATTGAAGACAGCGGTTTAACATGTTTTAAAGTGGTAAATGAGTATGTTATCTGTACTATTCTTATTGTTACGGCAGTAATAGTGGTTCGGTTACGAAACAGGTTTGATAAAAATGTATACCGGTTAATGCTTTCTTCCATTGTTATCACTGTTTTCTCCGAGTTCTCTTTTACTTTGTATGTTGACGTATACGGATTTTTAAATGTTGCTGGACATATTCCCTCCAGTTTATCAGCGAGACTCGTTTCGAAAAGCGGCATAGAAATACCGATAATCTATACCGCATCATTTATCAGAGATAAGGATAATAATCCGACAACAATCCTTATTACCATGAAGGATATGACGGAAATAAAGCGAATTGAGGAACGGCTTCGGCAGGCAAAGTCTATGGAAATGATAGGCAAGTTGAGTCTTGGTGCGGCCCATGAAGTACGAAATCCGCTCAACTCAATTACGGCAATCTCAGAGGCCCTTTTCAGGGAGATAGGTGAGAATCCGGAATATAAACCCTATCTGGACCATATCCGTGATCAGGTGCAACGGCTTTCGAATGTGATGAAGGATTTGCTTGATTACGGCAGGCCGATAAATCAGACGGATTTGCATCCTGCATATATTGCGAAGATTATCCGTGAGGCGGCTGACTCCAGGGAGTCGAATGCACTATATAAAAGATATGCCGTTACAGTACATAAGGCGGATGAAGCGGATACCTGGCGGGTAAAGGCCGATGCTGCAAAAATGCAGCAGGTATTTGTTAATCTCCTGGAGAATGCCTGTAATCACAGCCATAATTGCCGTGATATTGTCATCACCTTGTCAAAAAAAGCAGATGAAGCGGTTATACAAGTAACAGATAAAGGGAGCGGTATTCAGCCGGAATCGATTGCCCATATTTTTGAACCCTTTTTTACCACCGGAAGAGCGGCACCGGCCCGGGTCTGAGTATTGTAAAGAATATTGTCGAGTTCCACGGCGGCTCGGTGACTGCCTGCAACAATGAGCCGCCGCCCGGTGTTACCGTTGAGCTGCAATTACCTCTGTTTGAACCTGAAAAAAACGTTGCAGATAATAAGGAGGAAGGGCCGATTACCTTTTCATGATAACTTCTTGTACCTGTGCCGGTGAAACAGGTTTTTCAAAAAAATAATCGATTCCCAGTGTATGCACCTTTTCTTTAAGGGCTCTTTCACCATATGCAGTGACAATAATGATTCTGCTTTCCGGCTGGAATTCTTTAATATAGTGAATAATATCAATACCTTCTATGGCGGTGGAATCGGAAAGCATGAGATCGGAAATGATGACTGCATAATCCTTTTTCCGAATCAAATCCTCGGCCGTCTCCAGAGTAAGCGCCGTGTCAACCGATGTTTCCGGAGATTGAAAAAAAATGGTAAATCCAAACAGGAGCGCCTCTTCATCGTCAACAATAAGGATTTTTTGTGTATCGGTCTTCATGGCTGTTTTCATTTCTGCACAAGTTTTGCGCCGGTTATTGGGAAACCATACGTTCGTTTACTTGTTGTGCCGCTACAAAAATTTCATAGGCGGATACATTATGTGTTGTCTCTTTAGTCAGGGTGTTCAGATACCCGATTCTGGTGGTGTATATAAAACTTCTGGCCAGGTCAATAAAGGTGTTAATAACATGTCTTTGAATGGTGTCGTCAATGTGCGGTAACAGCGAGATGAAAAATTCAAGTTCCTCGATAGCGTGTTGATAGGTAAAAGTATCCAGTTCTTTCATCGAGAGTCTCCCAAGTGCAGTCGGTGATTTCATGATGTAATTTTGACAGGAGAAGTCAGTATAGTGAAACATCTCAACCGGTAGTAAAAGATTCTTTGCAATCTGATTTAGGACAACTTTCTGCATTTGCTTTTTCTTTATCAGGAATCGTAAATATTTCCGCTTCTTTTTATCGGCACATCCGGTGGCTTCAGTTGAAAAATAGTGGACAGCTTCTGCAATACGGTAAGCGGAAACGCGCAAAAAATCGGTAAGAGAGAAATAGACCATAATGACCCCCTCCTTCAGGCAGGAGATGCGCCGGACTTTTAGAAATCCATTGCCGGCTCTTCTCTATGGAGCATGATTTCAATAGGCTCCAGATGGATAAAGTCTGTTGGTATCGGCACCTGCTGTATATACCCCAGTTTTATTTCAAAAGCATAGTCCTTGATTACATCCGTCAATGCTTCAATAACCGAATGGTGCAGAACATTCTTTTTCAGTATATTCAGAAATTTAAAGAATTCCAGCTCTTTTTGCGCATATTCATACGCAGTGGAATGGATCTCCTTTACCGAATGGGTATAGAGTTCGTCTGTATATAGCTGTAGGTAATTGTAAGAGTTATTAAACTCCCTTTTCTCCTGAACAGCTCCCTGGGATTCCTGTGCTATTCTTTGAATGTAATTCATCTGTTTTTTCTTTTTTTGCTGAGAGATACAGAAGAAATGTTTTTTTACCGATATCGTTACATTTATGAGCCTGCTCCCAGAAATACCTGGAGCCTTCGGATGCCTTGAGAAAGGCAAAAGTGAGAATGTCATCAATAAGGGAATCGTTAAACATCACACACCCCCTTTTCATGGATATGTGTTGTGATAAGATATTCATAAAATGGGGAGGTGGGAATACCCGAATGAGTTAAGAATGTGCTCAATAAGCCCTTCTATATCTTCCTTTCGTTCTTTCAGAGTGGGTAATTGAATGGGAAATACATTAATTCTATAGTAGAGGTCCTTCCTGAAAGTACCGTTTTCCGACGCTTCAGCAAGGTTATGATTTGTCGCACAGATGAGACGAAAGTCACTTTTCCGAAGCTTGTTTTCTCCGATTCGCCGATAGGTTTTTTCCTCGATAGTTTTCAGTAGTTGCGATTGTACGGACATATCCATATCACCTATCTCATCAAGAAACAGCGTGCCGCAGTCTGCAATTTCGATAAGGCCCACCCGATCACGAACTGCAGAGGTAAAAGAACCTTTTACATGTCCGAACAATTCGCTGCGCAGTATTTCACCTTTCAGGCTCGAGCAGTTCAACTCAACAAATTCTCCGGACTTGCGATCGCTTTTATCATGTATCCACCGCGCCAGAACGCCTTTGCCTGTACCGGTCTCACCGGTGATTAAAACAATGGTTGTATTTGTGGCCGCGACCTGTGCATATTCCAATACGCTTTGCATTTTTCTACTTATGCCGAAAATAGGGCCTCTGACCGTTTTTATCGGTGAGCCTTTTATATGCCCTGGTTTTCTTTCGCAGTGATTCTATTTCGAGACATTTCTGCAGCGATATTTCCAGGTCCGGCATGTTCAGCGGCCTGGTCAGGTAGTTATCAGCGCCGTATTTCATTGCCTGAATCGCCGTTGAGATTTCACCGTTGCCCGTGGTAATGATTATAGCCAGATGCTCGAAATTGCTCCGTAATTCTGCAATCCAGTCGATCGAATTGCCGTCGGGGAGTTTCAGATCCAGGAGAATACCGTCGAATTGTTCAGTTTCAATCAGCTCCCCTGCGGCTTTCAGGCAGGTAGCGGTGGATATATCATATCCGGTACTTGACAGGTATTTCCGGTAGCCGAATATAGCGGCTTCATCATCTTCAACAATGAGAAGTTTTGGTGACTGCATGGGTTATTGTGATCCTTGAGAGTATTAAATCGCATATCAGTATTAATAAAAATATAAATAATGAGCACTTCGAATTTGTAAATACAAACAGGTAAAACTTCTTTTTATGCTGTTTGAGGAGAATTATATTATTAATGCGTTAGGAGAGCACGAAACAAGAGTAAGGAGGTGGCATGATATCAGGCAGAATGAATCATATTGCTGTTATTATACTGGTGATACTGCACCAGACACTGGGATTTATCTGGTATGTACCTGCGGTTTTTGGAAAAAAATGGCTGTATTATATTGGGAAGACTGCAGAGGATATCAATCCGGCAAATCCGGTACCGTATGCTGTATCGATACTCACTTCAATTGTTTTATGCTATATGATCGCCCTCTTATTTCAGATGCTTCAGGTGAAATCTGTGTTAAGCGGCATTGCTCTGTCTATCGGGTTATGGTTCTCATTCCTTTTTCTCCCTACGGCCACGCACGCCTCTTTTTCAGGGAAGCCTTCGGGGCTTGTGTTTATTAGTACCGGGATTGTACTGGTTCAGTTTATTCTGACCGGCGCTGTTCTGAGCAGCTGGAAAAGAAAAATTAAAAGAAGGTGAGTTCGCCTGCACTGTTATTCCTCCGATGAAACGTATAGTGAAGTAATGCCGGGTTCGTACAGCTATACCGGTGTTAACAATATCCTTACCATCCCTTTTTTTTCCAGGTACGCTGGTTTTCAACATTACCCACTGATCGATGCTGTTCTGACTCTGGCATACTTTTTGCATTTATAGAAAGCGGATAGGATTTACATTTAACAAGGAGGAGAGAATGACTGTCTATTGGGAAATTGCAAAAGATATGGAGCTTGAGGGAAAGAGATTTTACAAACAGCTCTCAGAGCAGTCTGAAATAAAAGAGTTAAAAGTAGTCTTCGATTTTCTGGCTTTTCAGGAAGAGATGCACTACAGCGCTTTTTGCAAGCTTGAAGGGAATGAAGAGGTTGCTTTTGAGGAGAAGCACAATGCCCTGAGAAAAGCAAAGGAGATTTTTTCCCAAATCGCTCCTGATTTTTCCGCACCCGCAGAGTTAAATACCGCTTCTGAAGCTTACCGAAAAGCCAGGATGTTGGAGACCGGTGGAATAAAATATTATATGAGACTTCTGGAATCGGCGGAATCGGAGGATGAGAAAAACGCGATTAAACGCATAGTACGTGAAGAAGAGAATCATATACGGGTTCTGGATGCGCTTATTTATTTTGTCAATCGTCCGAAAGAATGGCTTGAAAACGCTGAATTTACCCACCTTGAGGCTTATTAGACAGTACAGAGGTAAAAATAGTACATTACAGTTTGTAAGTTTCGAGTATATTTAAGTTAAAAGATATACTTTCAGGTTGTTAACTGCAGTTTGGTGTAAAACGCATAAGTTCAGTGAAACACCCAGACCCAAACCCGGAACTTTTAACTATTATATATGAATCGCACGGTCCCCGACCATTTTTGAACACTCCATGACGGTTTCCGCAATGCTGGGGTGGGCATGTATTGTGTCTGCGATTGCAAGTGGCGTCAACCCGGCCTTTTTGGCAACGAGCAGTTCATGAATAATTTCCGTGGCATTTGATCCGGCAATATGGGCGCCGAGAATCTCTTTTGTATCAGTATGGTACAGCAATTTAACCATGCCGTCCGGTTTTTCAACGGCAATTGATTTGCCGGCGCCGCGATAGGGAAATACGGCTTTTGCAAAAGGAATGCTCTTTTCACCGGCTTCCTTTTCAGTCAGGCCGAAGCTTGCAATCTGGGGCTCACAATAGACCGCACTTGGAATTTCTGCAGGGTTGATACGGGAATCAGTTACTGCTCCCGCGATATGCTCCGCCGCGATTTCCCCTTCACGCGAGGCAACGTGGGCAAGAAGTGGCGTATTGATAACATCGCCGATAGCATAGATATGCGGCACTGCGGTCTGGTAATAATCGCCCGTTGGAATGAATCCACGATCAGTTTCTATACCGGCTGATTCCAGACCGATGTCTTTTGTGTTGGGTGAACGACCTACCGCGACCAGTATCTTTTCGGTACTGATTTCTTTTTTTGCATCATCAGCCGAGATAGTCACCGTGCACAGGTTCCCACCGTGATTGAATGATTCGGCTCTGGCCCCGGTGTATATCTGCACTCCTTTTTTCCTGAGCGCTTTGGCTGCCACGTTAACCACATCACTGTCTTCGGCGGGAAGAATCTGATCCATCATTTCAATCAGGTGCACAGCAACGCCGAATGAACTGAATATGTAGGAAAATTCCACACCGATGGCACCGCCGCCGAGTATGGCAATACTTTCAGGCAGCGACTGCAGTTGAAGTGCCCCGGTTGATGATAGCACCCTTTCCTTATCAAAGGGGAAGCCCGGTATCTGTACCGGAGAGGATCCGGTAGCGATTATAAGACGAGCGCCGGTTATCTTTTCAGAGTTGTCAATGGTAATCGTATGGGCGTCGGTAAGTAACCCGGTACCGTTTTTAACCGTAACACTGTTTTTCTTTAAAAGGTAGGCGACACCTCTGGAGAGCTTGGTTGCCGCTTTGCGTGAATTTGCCTGAACCGCCGCATAATTCAGGTTCTCCGTTGCTACAGTAACGCCGATTTTTTCAAGAGAGGGTATATCGGAATACAGGGCAGCCTGATGCAGCAAAGACTTTGATGGAATGCATCCCCAGTTAAGGCAGATACCGCCGAGTGTATCTCTTTCAATAATGCAGGTTTTAAGCCCCAGTTGTGACGCGCGTATTGCAGCAACATACCCGCCCGGACCGGCTCCAAGAATTACCAAATCGAAATCGTACCGTGATGACATTATTGTATCCTGACTTTAGGATGTTGATCGGTTTCGTTTAATTTACCTGAATTCAATAACAGGTATGGAATGAAAAAAGATATGTCATTCCCTCTGGAGAGGGAAACCGAATTTTTAAAATTGTAGCACTTTTAGAATAGATATGTGTAACCCCCGGGTAAACAGGTCTTTTATATCATGTCACCGGCTCCTCAATTAACTCACGGTGATAAAAGGTGTCTGTATTGATCTTCCCATCATTTAAAATTTTTATCAGCGTCGTATTGTCATTGTACCCATCATCATTCGGGAAAACACTCCAGAACGGATTTCTCCCGAAATTCCAGGAATTATCCGTTATCTCCCGATAGTACTCGGCAATACCGTCAGGTGATACCTCCGGCGAATTAACTGCCATTTTCTCCCGGGTATCATAAACGCGCTGAAACTCCTGAACGGTCCTTTTTATTATTTTTTTTACGGTCGGTCCGGGAGATACCGCACAACAACTTACAACTGCCGAATGGTGAGATTCAACACTGCGACTCTCTATCGTTGAGAATGAAGGCTTTAAGACTTTGTGCAGGAGTGAAAGATCGGTGTCAATCAATAGTGATGCGTTGTGCAGGACAGCATTTTTTTTGATGGAAAAAGAACTGCCTAATATTTTCTTTCCGTCAACAGTAAGATTATTGTTCTTATTCCGTTTTACATTGATTCCGAGTCTATGCAGCATATTGAGCAGTATGGCGAAGTTGTTGTCCAGACTGCATGATTCTTTGGAGCTGATAAAAGAGAAGTTGAGGTTTCCCAAATCCTGGTAGACGGCACCGCCGCCTGAAATCCTTCGGGCGATTTTTATGTTGTTGTCCAGGCATACTTTGTAATTACACTCTTTCCATATATTCTGGTGTTTTCCGACAACAACAGCCCCGCTACTTTGCCACAGGTATAAAACATTGGTATGCGGCTCTAACGTTTCCAGTAAATATTTTTCAACGGCAATGTGGTAATACACATCTTTTGAAGTATTATAAAAAATTTTGTATGTATCCATTTTATTTCCTCCGTTTTATAATTGTCTTATTCTATCCAATTAATAAAAATGCAATTATAATGCCATAAAAACAGAATTGGCTTAAAGATATATTTTCGGATGTTTTAAGGGTTTAAGTGCACAACGAATACCAAATAATTCTCACTGTGAAAGGTCGTTTTGATACAGCTAGCGGAACATAATTGTTCAATACGTTATTTAATCATTGATGTGTTGTATACCCGGGTCAGGTATTAACACAAACCAGTTTAGCTACGGTGACTTATTTAAAGGAAAAGAAGCAGGCTGAGAGCCATGACCACCATACCTGCAACAAGGCCATAGATAGAAAGATGAGCTTCTCCGTATTCACGTGCCGTGGGTAACAGCTCATCCAGCGATATGAAGACCATAATGCCGGCTACACCGGCAAAGAGAGTACCGAATATGATATCATTGAAGAATCTCAGAAGCAGAAGAAAGCCAATCAGTGCACCGAGGGGTTCAGCAAGACCGGAAATGAATGAATACCAGAAAGCTTTTTTACGATTGCCGGTAGCATAATACACGGGAACCGAAACGGCGATCCCCTCCGGAATATTATGTATTGCAATAGCCACAGCAATCGAGATACCCAGCGCAGGTTCCTTTAAAGCTGCGGTAAAAGTGGCGAGTCCCTCAGGGAAGTTATGAATGGCAATAGCAATGGCGGTAAATATACCCATGCGTAGTAAATTTGGATCACTTTCCGGGAAATCTGTATGAATCTCCTCAATTTTACGTACTTCATGAGGATTGCCTGCCTCAGGAACAAATCTGTCTATAATGGCAATAAATACAATGCCACTAAAAAAAGATGCTACTGTTGCCCAGGTACCGCCTTTTACTCCAAGTACCGTGATGAGAGATTCTTTTGCCTTGAAGAAAATTTCTACAAACGAGACATAGAGCATAACGCCGGCGGAAAAGCCTAGAGCGACCGAGAGGAATTTAGTGTTGGTTTTCTTTGCAAAGAGAGCCAGTGCACTGCCGATACCGGTGGAGAGTCCTGCGAAAATGGTTAAGCCGAATGCAAGGAGAATGGTATTAATTTCCATGACAGCTCTGCTGGTATTGTTCATTTATGGAGAATCACTTATAAAAAATAAAACCATAATTATTTATTGTGTAGCAAATAAAACATGTCATTAACAACATGAACCATGCTTTCTTTGGGAACAGAGGCGCCGGATTTAACGTTGCCGGATATCTATGGCGGTCAAATTTCGTTATCGGATTACAGAGAAAAAAAGACTGTTCTGGTAATTTTTATGTGTAACCACTGTCTCTACCTACGTGTAAATATGTTGGAAAAGGGGCAGAGAGCTTGGCTATTTCGGTTTCCGTTAGACGTTTTTCATACAGACAGTAGTGTATTTATATGCATATATAAAAGACACATGAGAAGAGAGTATTACATGGGTACAGAGATTATGCCAACTCTAAAAAAAGCACAGCAAAGATAATTCAGCCAATTCAGGAAAATAGTATTATTGGCACGAAATATACAGTTTCATTCAACTAACAATAGTTATATTATTTGAATGCCCGCAGTTTACAGTGGTAATAAATAAAAAGAAGGAGTTTTACCATGCTGAGTAAAAAAATGGAAGAGGCGCTGAATGCCCAGGTGAACAGAGAAATGTATTCAGCCTATTTGTACATGGCTATGTCCGCCTACAGCAATGAAATCGGTCTCAAAGGTTTTGCCAACTGGTTTATGGTTCAGTATCACGAAGAGATGCTGCACGCCATGAAAATTTACGAATATATCCAGAGAAAAGGCGGTTCCAATAAATTGTATGCCATTGATGAACCTCCTGCACGGTGGGAATCTGCACTGGATATGTTCGAAGCAACCTATGCACATGAGCAGAAAGTGACTGCCTGGATTAATGAACTCATGGAAATTGCCATTGAGGAGAAAGATCACGCAACGCAGATATTTCTGCAGTGGTATGTGACTGAACAGGTTGAGGAAGAGGAGAATGACACGGATATTATTGCCCGGTTAAAAATGATAAAGGAGAGTACTGAAGGTCTGATGCTGCTTGACCGCGAGCTTGCACAGCGTATGACAACCGTATTGACCGATTTCAGTAAGGGAATTGAGGGGGTTGCAGTTGCTGAGTAATAAATAGCGAAAGTAATTGACAAAGGGGTATCATGAATTTGTATAACCTGTTCTGAATTATCAATCATCTCACAGGAGGTATACACATGTCCACTTTTAAAGATCCGTCGCAAGTTATTGAAGTAGCGATTCGCATAGAAAGGGAGGGAATTTTATTTTATGACAGATTGAGCGAGCATGCTTTTTCTCCTGTTGCAAGAGATGTGTTTTCCTATCTGGCGGCCGAAGAGGAGAAACATGCCGGTACATTCAGGAAACTGCTCGAAAATGCAACCGATTATGTGCCAAAGTTCAGCTATCCGGGAGAGTTCGGTGTGTTTATTGATGAGCTTGCGTCGCTTGCGCTTGATGCTTTAAATCAGCCTGCGACAGTTGTGTATGAAAAGGACTTCAACGCGGCAATAAGCCTGGGGATACAGGTTGAGCTTGAATCAATATTGTTTTATAAAGAAATCTGCGATTTGTTTCCTGAAGAAGAGCGGAGCATCCTGAAGAAAATCATTGAAGAAGAAAAATGTCATCTCCTCGAACTGAAAAATGTCAAGGCTAAAAATGAACTGGACAAATAAGGAGAAGCTTTCATGAAACAAACTGTCTTTTTATTATGCGTGGTACTGTGTGCCGGTATGAGTACTACCAATGCCGCACAGAATAATGAAACGCTCTATGTAGGCTTACACGTGATGGTCGGCGGGCGGTATGATAATATGCGTATGTGTGTGGCATCTCCGGCCGGAAAGAAAGGCGGGCCTGTTGCCGACGTGATGCTGGACCTGAAATTTTCTTTAACGGATAAGGTTGCCTTGGGAATTAACATACCGGTAATGCGTCCAATACTCTTCGCAGCAGCCTTTAAAATGTTGCAGTTTGAGCCGGCGGTTAGTCTGGAGTTTAAACGCAAAATCGGTGATGACCGCTATGTTGTGCTCGGCCCGAATCTTGGCGTAAGTTTTCATTACGGTCCCGATTATCGCTCAGATAAGGAAAATAAAAGCGAGTCGTTTTTTGCCGCCGGACCGTACCTGAGCCAGTTGTTCGGATTATCGTTTAAGGGCTCATCAGGACGCGATAAAATAATTGGACTGCGGGCATTTTATGTACCTCTTTTTTCCGGTGACAGTGACTTGTCCCCCGGGACGGTTCTTGGCGGTTCACTTGAGTGGCATTTCAATTTTAAGTGATCGTTATGCAAGTGGTTGATAAAATATTTGGCGGGGTATTATTAATCGCATTAAATAAATTTATCAAAGTATTTTTGTCCATAAATTTCAAAAAGGGGTTTTTTTATGGCAAGTATTAAAGGTACAAAAACTGAACAGAATCTTCTTAAATCGTTTGCCGGAGAGTCACAGGCACGCAACCGGTATATGTTCGCTGCAAAAGTAGCGGACAAAGAGGGCTATTACCAGATTGCGGATATTTTTCGTGAAACGGCGGAGAATGAGCAGCAGCATGCAAAGACAATGTTCAAACATCTTGAGGGCGGTATGGTTGAGATTACGGCATCGTATCCGGCCGGGGTTATCGGCTCAACAGAGGAGAATCTTGCCGCGGCTGCAGCAGGCGAACATGAGGAGTGGGAAGACCTGTATCCCGGATTTGCTCAAGTGGCTGAAGAGGAGGGTTTTAATGAAATAGCTGCGATGTACCGTGCCATAGCGAACGTTGAGGCGGAGCACGAAAAACGATATAATAAATTACTCGCAAGTGTTAAGGAAGGAACGGTTTTTAAAAAGGCGACAACAGTGAAATGGAAATGCCGCAAATGCGGTCATATCCATGAAGGTACCGAGCCGCCGGAAATATGCCCGAGTTGTAAACATACAACCGAGTACTTTGAAGTACTGGCGGAGAATTATTAGAAGGTCATGGAAAAAGGCGGTGACGCAGGTTTGACTGTATTGATAATGAGAGGTCTGTCACTATCTCAACTATAACGCCGTTGCTGATCGGATTACCGATACTATGTACTACAATTAATCAAGGACTGTTGCTATGGTTACTACTATTAAAGAAGCGATCGATTTTGCAATTGAAGAGGGGATAAAAGCTGCTGAATAATACCAACGTTGACAGATTGACCACATCTCGATTATCATCGGTTCTGGATGTACTGCCTATCCTGATGAAGGACTTTCGAAAGAAAAAGTTAACGCGGAACTGATACAATGGTTTTATTTTAAAGGCATATCAATACTATAGTGTATCATATTAAAGGATTTTGCTATGAAAACCGGCCCTGAAAAGCCGAAGAATATTGAATTTAAAGGCCTTGCAATTAGTTCTGGCAAGGTCGTTTCTCAGGTATGCGTGTATTCCTCAAGCAGGCATAATGCAGTTGCCATCCGCCCGGTGAATTCCGAAAAAGAGGTGCGGCGGGAAATCGGACGCTTTAATGAGATACGGGACGCCTGCTCTTACGAACTGGACAGTATCGCCGGGAATGTCGCAAAAGAGGTCGGGAAAACAGAATCGGAAATATTCATTACACAAAAACATATCATGAATGACCCGGCTATTGTTGATGAGATAACGAATAAAATCAGGCGGGAGCGGATAAATGTTGAGGTGGCAATTGCTGATGTATACACCAAGTATGAGGAGAAGTTCGCCAACCTTGACAATGAATATTTCAGTGATCGCTCTACCGATATAGGCGAGATACGCAGACGAATGCTTGACAGGCTCTCCAATACACGGCCGGGATTCACCTGTGAAGGGCAGGAGCACTGTACCCGGGGTAAAGAGCGTGTTATTGTCGCTGAAGAGCTGACCGCAGATATGACGGTGCATATGAATTTGAATCACGTTCGCGGTATTGTCACCGAGCATGGCGGATACTCCTCTCACGCGGCTATTATTGCCCGCTCTGTCGGTGTACCCGCGGTCAGCGGTGTAAAGGGAATTTATCAACAGGTCAATTGCGGTGATCGGATACTGCTCGATGGTGATGCGGGGACCGTCATTATTGATCCGGATGAGAAAACAATACGTGAGCTGATACCGATAGATTACGTCGTGTCCGATGAGGTCTGCATGCTCTCGTCGCCACCTGGAATGATGGCATTTGCAAACGCCAGTATGCTGGCTGATGTACAGCAGGCAATGGATGTGCGTGCAGACGGTATAGGGTTATTTCGTACCGAAATCTCCTTTATCCGCGCGGAGCGCCTCATCTCTGAAGACGAACAGTATTCGATGTATGCCGAGATACTTCGTCTGGTTGAAGGACGACCGGTGACCTTCAGACTCCTTGATATCGGCGGTGATAAAGAATTACCATTTCTGAAAATTACCAAGGAATCAAATCCCTTCCTTGGACTGCGCGGTGCCCGGTTCCTTCTGGAAAGTAATGAAATATTTTCCTCTCAGGTAAAGGCACTGGTTCGGTTGAGCAAGCTCGGTAAAGTACGAATCCTGTTTCCCATGGTTATCGATGCGGTCCAGCTTGACAAATTACTGCAGGCGGTACGGGAGATAATAGCAACCGTTGAAGTAGTCCCTGAGAACCTTGCATTCGGCGCTATGTTTGAAGTACCCAGCGCCTGCCTGCAGGCTGAAAGCGTTATGAAAAAGGTTGACTTTGCCAGCATCGGCTCAAATGATTTAATTCAGTATCTTTTTGCTGTAGACAGAAACAACGAATCGGTATCGGAAGATTATAATCCTGAACATCCTGCCTTATGGGATGTCCTTGCGTTACTAAGCAATTCCGCAAAGAAGCTGGATAAACCGCTCTCTATCTGCGGTGAAATGGCCGGCCGTGAGGGCATGGCCTCACGGCTGCTGGATATCGGGATTACCGCACTGAGTGTCAGTCCCCGTTTGATACCGCGGGTACGCAATGAGATGGCGGAGTATGTG